>JBJTKE010000141.1:0-1415 GCA_046096285.1 Chloroflexota bacterium | reverse complement strand
GGTCAAGCGCAGCGAATCCGGCATGATCGTGGAGCCGGTGACGCTGCCGCCCGACGCCCGGGTGCGGGAGGCGCTCGCGGTCATGGAGCGCTACCACATTTCCGGAGTGCCAATCACCGAGGACGGCGGCAGACTGGTCGGCATCCTCACCACCCGCGACCTGCGGTTCGTCGACGACATCGATCAGCCGGTGCGCTCGGTGATGACCAGCGAGAACCTGATCACCGCCCCGTCCGGCACCACCCTCGAGCAGGCCAGCGCGATCCTGCACCGGCACCGGGTGGAAAAACTGCCGGTGGTCGACGACCGGGGTTTCCTCACCGGGCTGATCACCGTCAAGGACATCCAGAAGAAGATCCAGTTCCCGAACGCCACCAAGGACGGTCGCGGCAGGCTGCGGGTCGCCGCCGCCGTCGGCGTCGGCGAGGACGCCATGGAACGCGCGCAGGCCCTCGCCGCGGCGGGCGTCGATTTGCTCGTCGTCGACACCGCGCATGGCCACGCCGCCACCGTGCTCCGCATGGTGGGCGAGGTGCGCTCCCGGCTCGGCGTCGAGGTGATGGCCGGAAACGTGGCCACCGGCGCGGCGACCGAGGCGCTCATCGCCGCGGGAGCAGACGCGGTGAAGGTCGGGGTGGGTCCCGGCTCCATCTGCACCACCCGCGTGGTCGCGGGGGTCGGCGTGCCGCAGATCACCGCCGTGCTGGAGTGCGCCCGCGCGGCGGAGCGTCACGGCGTGCCGGTGGTGGCCGATGGCGGCATCCAGTTCAGCGGCGACGTGGCCAAGGCGTTGGCCGCTGGCGCCCACGCGGTGATGCTCGGCAGCCTGCTCGCGGGGGTGGATGAGAGCCCGGGCGAGGTCGTCCTCTACCAGGGTGAGCGGTACAAGGAGTACCGGGGCATGGGCTCGATCGGCGCGATGAAGGCCCGCTCCTACTCCAAGGACCGGTACTTCCAGGAGGGGACCTCGCTCCAGAAACTGGTCCCCGAGGGGATCGAGGGCCGCGTGGCCTACAAGGGCCCGCTCGGTGCGATCGTCTACCAACTCGTCGGCGGCCTGCGCTCGGCGATGGGCTACGTGGGCGCGCCCGACATCGAGACCTTGCGCACCCGGACGCAATTCATCCGCATCACCGCCGCGGGCCTGCGCGAAAGCCACCCGCATGACGTCGTCATCACCCGCGAGGCGCCCAACTACCGCAGCGGCGGCCTGTAGCGCGGCCGGCGCCGGCGCCAACCGCTACCGGCCCGGCGCTTTTGGCAGGTCCAGGGCCCGCCGCATGCCCTCATCCTCATGGGCCTGGAGTATCGCTGCGCGGGCGTGGGGGTCGTCGAGCTGCTCGTGGGGGTTCTCGCCGTTGTCCTGGTTCTCGATGAAACAGCCGTGGGCATGCAGTTTGCCGACGTCGTGGTAC
>JBJTKE010000140.1:0-3144 GCA_046096285.1 Chloroflexota bacterium | reverse complement strand
ATCATCGACCTGATGGCCCAGCCCGGGATCGATGCCCTGCTGGCGGGGGTCATGGACGAGGGCGGCTCGGCGCTGGCCCTGCTGCGGGAAGGGGTGTCCGCCGGGGAGGCGGGGGCCGCGATGCTGGCGGTTCCGGGCGTGGCGGCGTGGCGCGAGACGAGCCCCGGGGTGCTGCTGCTGGAGGCCGAGCCGGGGCGCGTCTTTTCCCGCCTGGCGGCGCCGGTCCATGCCGGCGACCACGGCGGCCCCGGCACGGCCCGGACCACCGCCATCGTCGGCGGCGGCCACCCGGCGGCGGCGCGCATCGGGGCGCGGGTTGCCTCGGAGCCGGTCAGCCTCGGCGACTGGGCGCCGACCATCGCCGGGCTTCTCGGTCTGTCGCTGCCAACCGCCGAGGGGCGCGACCTGTCGCGGCAGCATTGACGACGACCTGCTGGAGGTGCGCATGGCCGCTCCGAAACTCGACCGCCGCTGGACCTACCAGGACCTCCTCGACTTGCCGGACGACGGCGTCCGCCGCGAGATCATCGATGGGGAACTGCACGAGATGACCGGAGGCTCGAGATCTCACCAGCGGACGCTGATCAACCTGGTGATGCTGCTGGAGCCCTTCGTCTCGGCGCTCGGGCACGAGGTGTCGATCGCGCCGTATGACGTGTTGTTCAAGGGCGCCGATCCGGTTGAGCCCGATCTGTTCGTCGTGCGCAAGGACAACCCAGGGCATCTCGGCGAGCGGGGATTCGAGGGGACGCCGGACCTCGTCGTCGAGATCCTCAGCGTGAGCACTCGGGGCCACGACATCGTCCGCAAGCGCGACCTGTACCTGCGCGCCGGGGTGCCCGAATACTGGCTGGTCGATCCGGATTCCCGCTCGATCGAGGTGCTGACGCTGCGGGATGCCGCGTACCTCGTGTCGTTCTTCGCGGACGAAGACGAGATTGCTTCCGTGCAACTCGCGGGGCTTCGGATCTCGCCTGCCGCGGTGTTCGCCGGGGTCGCCGATCCGGAAGAATGACAGGTGCAATGCTCCCGAGCCTGATTCGTGGCGAGGAGGCGCGCATGGCCGCTCCGAAACTCGAACGCCGCTGGACCTGTCAGGATCTCCTCGACTTGCCGGACGACGGCGTCCGCCGCAAGATCATCGATGGGGAACTGCACCAGATGACCGGAGCAGACTGGGCGCGCCAAATCGCCCTTCAGCGTCTTGTCACCCTGCTGCATCCGTTCGCGCGTTGGGGGGATTCCAGCACACCGCTCCCCGGGATGTCGTTTTCCCCGGCGCCGGTCCGGTCGAACCGGACATCCTCGTGGTGCCGCCCGGCAGCACCGGCAGACGCGCACGTCGCGCGTTCGAGGGCGCGCCAGATCTCCTGATCGAGATCGTCAGCCCGGGCAACCGATGGCACGATGAGGTGCGGAAGCGGCGACGGTACGCGGTCGCAGGGGTGCGGGAGTCCTGGATCGTCGATTGCGAGATCGATGCGGTCGGGGCGCTCACCCTCGCTGGCGGGGTGTTTCAGGCCCGGACATGCTTCGACGGAGAGGTGCTCGCATCGTCCCTGCTCGACGGCATGATGCTCCCGGTTGCGGATGTCTTCGCCGGGGTCGACGACCTCGACGAACACGACTGAATTGCCGCCACGGCGACGTCGCTGATCCGGGCAGATGACATCTCGCGGCAGGGTGGCCGAACCGGACACCCGCGATCAGATGATCCGCGCGACGTTGGCTTGCGCGAAGGCGGGGGCGCAGGTCATCCCCTTGCCGCCGAGGATGGCGGCGACGTGAACGCCCGGTTCCGGTTCCCCGGTCACCGCCTCGCCGGTTCCGACCGGGTACCAGCCCGCCCAGCGCTCGGCGATGGTCCAGTCGGGCAACGCGACGATGCGGCGGGCCGCGGAGAGGATCGCCTCGTCGATGGCGGGGTCGAGATCAGGGCTGGAGGCGGTGGGGTCGGGTTCGTACTGGTGGGAATCCCCAATGGTGATGCTGCCATCGGGTTCCCGCTTCAGGAGGATGTGAATGCCCAGCCGGTCAAGCGATTGCGGCATCGGCGCGGCAATCAGCGCCGCGTGCGAGGGGCAGAGCGCGAAGCTGTCGTATCGTCGCAGGGACCAGCCGGAGGCGATCGCGCCCGGGAACGCGATGCCCGGCAGCGGCGCGGTGCGGAGCATCTGCAACTTGCAGGCGCGGACCCCGGCGTCAGCGGCGATGCCGGGGTAGAGGCGGGCGAGGTCCGGGCCGGGGCAGACCACGGCGCGGGTGGCGCGGATGCGCCCTCCGTTCGCCGTCACCGCCTCCACGCCGGCCGCCCGCCGGGACACCGCGACGACCTCCCGGCCCGGCAGCCACGAGACGCCGAGCGTTTCGGCCATCCACGGGATCAGCGAGCGGAACAGGCTGCGCTGGTCGATCTGCAGATCGTCCGGGAAGTGGAGCGCGGCGCGAAGGCTGGCGGGATCGAGGGATGGATGCAGGCGGAGGGTCTGCTCGCGGTCCAGCAGGGCGCAGGCGTACCCGAGACCGGGGCCACGGCTGGCGAATTCTTCGAGGACCGCGGCTTCGAGGTCCGTGGCCGCCAGGTAGAGCGTGCCGGTCCCGGAGATGCGTGCTGCGCCGGTGGCGGCGAGATCGCGGTAGATGCCCGCGCTCTCCCGCGCGATCTCCAGCCACGGGCCGGGGGCCATCCCGCTCGGGATCGCCATGCCGAAGTTGCGGACGGATGCGCCCGTGGGCCACGAGTCGCGGTCCAGCACAGCCACCCGCAGGCCGGCCCGCGCCGCGAACAGCGCGTGAAACGCGCCGACGGCCCCGGCGCCGATGACGATCAGGTCGTGCGTCGCCATGACGCCGGGGCCTTGCGGATCACTCCTCGGGGTCGGGCGGAACCATCCCGCTTTGCTGGCGGAAGCCGAGGCTGTCCCAGCCGTCGCAGCCCGCGACGACCACGCCATCCTTGAGGTGATCGAGGCTCATGCCGGAGACCCTGACCGTCTTCCCGGTCGGCGCGACGCCGAGGAACGGGCCGGTGTGGGTGCCGGTCAGGGTCCACCGCGAGACGACGGTGTCGCCCTCGGCAACCAGTTCCTCCACCGAGAGGCAGAGATCGGGGAAGCCGATCAGCCATTTCTTCCACTGCTTGCG
>JBJTKE010000139.1:0-3095 GCA_046096285.1 Chloroflexota bacterium | reverse complement strand
GACAATCTGACCAAGCATTGGAAGTCCCAGCTGGCGGCGGCAGGGCTGCGGGATCAGCGGTTCCACGACCTCCGGCACGCAGCGGCGACGCTGATGATCCGCGACGGGTTGCCGATTACCGAGGTGGCCGCGATCCTCGGGCACTCGCAGACGAGCACGACCCTCAACGTCTACGCCCACGTTTTGCCGGGAGCAAACCAGCGGGCGGCGGACGCGATGGAGCGGCTGCTGGGGTAGGTTACGGAAGCCGTTGGCGTACCGGTTGGCGTAAACGGACGCACGGGCCGAGGGAGATGATCCCTCGGCCAGTCCAGTTTCCGCATGATTGCGGGGATTTTACCGGTACCCTCGGAGGGGATCGAACCCCCAACCTCTTGGTTCGAAGCCAAGCGCTCTATCCATTGAGCTACGAGGGCGCGGGCCGTGGCGTTTCCGGTTTCCGGCCCGTCGCGAGTCTACCACGGCGTATTGGGCGTATCCGTCGACCCGGCGATCCGCCGATCCGGCGCGGCCGCCCGGCCGGCGATTGACGCGGCGCGAATCCGGAACTACGGTTTCGCCGGAAGGAGCGTGAACCATGAACGCAACCGGAACCCGGGGTTTGGGTGGATCGTGGTCCTGGCTGTCGCCGCAGGCGCTGCTGGTGGCCGCCTCGCTGGTGGTCGCGGCCGCGATCCTGCTGGCCGGGGGGGAGGCCGGCCGGGCCCTGAGCGGCATTGGCGGCGCGCTCTGGATCGCCGCGGCCGTCTGGATGCTGGCGGGCTTGCGGAACGAGCCGCGCAGGGCGCCGGTGGCTCTCGTCGCGCTCGCTGGCGCGGCCGTGATGGCGGTCATCGTCCGGCCGGGCACCTACCTCGAGGCGATCGTCGGGTTCGGTCTCGCCGGGGCGGCCGTTGGGGTCGCGGCCGGTCCGTCGGCGCTGCGCTGGGCGATGCTCCCGGCGGCGCTCTACTTTCCGTTGCACATCGCGGTCGCCATCGGCCGGGTGATCGCGTCGGGCGGGGAACGCGCCGTGCGCACCGACCCGCCGCCGACCGCCGCGCTGGTCCAGGTGGCGATGGTCGCCGCCGCCGCGGCAGGCGGCTGGCTGGCGTGGAAGGCGCTGTCAGGCCGGGAGTCCGCCGGGGGCTGAGGGGAACGGCGCTGATCCGGCCGGTCGGCCCTACCCCTCCAGGTCGAACACCAGCACCCGGTCCGCCACCGCGCGGACAAACGGGACGACCGCGAGGTGATCGGGGTGGGGCAGGTAGCTGTCCCGCGCGGCGCGGTCGGTGAACCGCACGGTGAACCCCTGGGTGTAACCCTGTTCGAGGTTCTCGACGCTGCGATTCGGGCCGAACGCGACCGAGACGATGCCGGGGATGCGCCCGGCCATGTGGCCGATCTCGCGCCACAGGTCGCCGAACTGCTCCTCGGTCGCGCCGGGCTTTGGTTGCAGCAGCACGATGTGCAACATGGCTCTACTCCCTGTCGCGCAGGGCGCGCTCGACGTCGCGCCTCGATTCCCGCTCCGCCGCGGCGTCGCGCTTGTCCCACAGCTTCTTGCCGCGGGCGATGCCGATCTCGACCTTCGCCCGGCCCTGCTTGAGATACATCCGGAGCGGCACGGTGGTCATCCCCTTTTGCTCGGTCGCCTCGCGGATCGCCGCGATCTGCCGCCGGTGCACCAGCAGTTTCCTGGGGCGGTCGGGGTCGTGATTCTGACGGTTGCCGTGGGTGTACGGGGAGATGTGGGACCCGATCAGCCACAGTTCACCGTTTTCGATGCGTGCGTACGCCTCGCCGAGGGTCACCTTTCCCTCGCGCACCGACTTGATCTCGGTGCCGGTCAACGCGATGCCGGCTTCCATCGAGTCCTCGATGAAAAACTCGTGCCGCGCCTTCCGGTTGGTCGCCACCACGCGGTCGGTCTTGCGTCCCTCGCGATCCGGTTGTTTCGCATTCTGTCCAGCCATGACCTGAGTATAGATGGGCGCGGCGTCCGGTGAGGCTTGCGCGATGTACGTACTCGAAACTATCCTGCCGCCGGCGGCGTTCCGGGAAGATGAGCCCGGCAGGGCGCGGGCAGGCCGCCACCGGCAGAAAGGACCTTCGGCATGGACCCGCGGCACTTCGACCATTTCGCCCGGACGTTCGCCCGCGAGGCTTCGCGGCGGCGGGTCGTCGCGGCGGCGTTGCTTGCCGCCGGGATCGCCGCGCCCGGGTTGCGGGCGGCGCCAGCGGCCGCCCAGCAGGGTCTGGCCCCGGGGGAGCCCTGCAGTTTCGACGGCCAGTGCGACCAGACGCAGGGTCCGCAGATTTGCGGCGACAACGGCATCGCCGGCGACGGCCCGGTCAACTGCTGCCGCCTCGAACCGGGCTCCTGCCGCGAGGACAGCGATTGCTGCGGCGCGCTGCTTTGCACCGCAGGGTTCTGCCGCCAGCCTGCCGGCGCGGGCGGCCTCCCGCTCGGCGCGGGGTGCGCCACGAGCAGCGACTGCGCCGCCTCTCCTTTCGGCGATGTCCTGTGCGGTGACAACCTCATCCCGGAAGACGGGCCGCTGACGTGCTGTCTTGACCGCGGGGGCGCCTGCTCGGCCGACAACCAGTGCTGCGGGGAATGGGACTGCCGCGATGGCTACTGCGGCGGGGTCACCTACGACGAACCAGCGCTGGTCAACCCGGACGCCACCGTGACGCCGCAGGATGGCGACCTTGCGCCGGGGGACGCCTGCCTGGCTTCGGACCAGTGCAGCCAGGCGCTCGGTCCCGCCAGTTGCGGATCGAACGGCTCGGCCGCGGGGGCAGTCTGCTGTCTCGCCATGGCCTCGCCCTGCACGGACGATCTCGAATGCTGCGACGATCTGATCTGCGCCGAAAACGGGGTTGCCGGCGACGGGGGCCTCAACTGCTGCGGCTACGCCAACGCGCCATGCCAGACCGACGAAGGCTGCTGCGCCGATCTGTTCTGCACCGGCGGCATCTGCCAGCCGCTGGTGTGACCTCTCCCGAGCCGAACGTGCCGCTGCCGCCGGAGCCCCTGATGCCGCCCGAATTGCCCCGTCGCGCCGCGCTGGACGATCCCTACGCGGCGCTGCCAGAGTTCTACGATCTTG
>JBJTKE010000138.1:0-2597 GCA_046096285.1 Chloroflexota bacterium | reverse complement strand
TCCTGGAGGAAGCCGACCCGGTCCCAGGCGCGAACCCGGATGGTGACCGGGAAGGTGTCCTCGCCCCGGTCGCCCCAGGTCACCGGCACCAGGCGCTCGGGGTCGGGCAGGTTGGCGATGTTGGAGCAGTCCTGCCGGTGAACGGTGATGCCGCGGCCGCGGGTGACGTAGCCGACGATCTGGTCGCCATTCACCGGCTTGCAGCAGGTGGCGAGGTTGGTCAGCAGGTTGCCTGCTCCCATGACCGAGAGCCGCGCCGGCGTCCGCGGCACCTGGATGTGCTGGGCGGGCAACAGCGACTGCTTGTCGCGTCCGGATTCGATCTTGGTGGCGATCTGCTGGGAGGAAATCGCGCCGTAGCCGATGGCGGCGAGAAAATCCTCCACCTTCGGGTACTGGGGGAAGTACTTGAGGAGATCCTCCGGATTGAACTCGATGCTGAGCCGCCGGAGTTCCCGGTCGAGAATCTCCCGGCCCTGGGCGATGTTCTCGTCGCGCTCGCGGCTGCGGAACCAGCGGCGGATCTTCTCGCGGGCTGAGGCGGTGGTGACGTATTCGGACGAGGCCAGCAACCAGTCGCGGCTCGGCCCGACCTTGGTCTTGCTGGTCATCACCTTGACGACCTGACCGTTCTGCAGGCGGTAATCCAGCGGCACCAGTTGATCGTTGACCTTCGCGCCAACGCAGCGATGACCGACGTCGGTGTGAATGCGGTAGGCGAAATCGACCGGCGTGGCGTTGGACGGGAGTTCGATAATGTCACCGGCCGGGGTGAAGACGTAGATCATCTCCTGGAACACGTCGGACTTCAGCGACTCGACGAACTCCTCGGCGTCGGCGACCTGGTCGCGCCAGTCCATCAACTGGCGCAGCCACGCGACCTTGGCCTCGACCCGGGCATCGCCCTTGCCGCCCTCCTTGTAGCGCCAGTGGGCGGCAACGCCGTTGTCGGCGATGCGGTGCATCTCGTGGGTTCGGATCTGGATCTCGATAGCCCGGCCGTCGGGGCCGATCACCGCGGTGTGCAACGACTGGTACATGCTCTCCTTGGGAGTGGCGATGTAGTCGTCGAACTCCCCCGGAATCGGGTGCCAGTTCTCGTGGATGATGCCCAGCGCGCCGTAGCAGTCCTTGCGGTCGTCGACCAGCACCCGAAGGCCGATCACGTCGTAGATCTCGTCGAGGCTGCGGTGCTTCTGCTTCATCTTGCGGTAGATCGAGTGGATGTGCTTGGCGCGCCCCGTGATCTCGGCCTCGATGCCGCCGTCGAGCAACGCCGCGCAGAGTTCGTGCTTGACCCGTTCGATATACGGCGCGCTGTCGCGTCCGCGCTTGTCGAGTTCCGCCTCGAGCGCGCGGAATGCGTCGGGGTTGATGTACTTGAAGGAAAGGTCCTCGAGTTCGGATTTGAACTGCCAGATGCCCAGCCGGTTGGCCAGCGGCGCGTAGATCTCCATCGTCTGCTGGGCGATCCGTACCTGCTTCTCCGGCGGCAGGGCATCGAGGGTGCGCATGTTGTGCAGACGGTCGGCGAGTTTGACCAGCACCACGCTGATGTCGTCCACCATCGCGAGAAACATCTTCCGCAGGCTCTCCGCCTGCTGCTGTTTCTCCCGGCTGGGCCCCGCCTCGTCGCCGGTCCAGGGCAGGCGTCCGAGTTTGGTCACGCCCTCGACCAGCCGCGCGATGCGCGGCCCGAAGGCCTTCTCGATTTCGGCGGAGGTGACGTCGGTATCCTCGACCACGTCGTGCAGCAGCGCGCCGGCGATGGTGTCGGGATCGAGTTGCATCCGGGCGAGGATGTGGCCTACCTCGATCGGGTGGGCGGCGTAGGGCTCGCCCGACTTCCGGCGCATCCCCTGATGGGAGGAGATGGCCAGGTCCCCGGCGCGGCGCACCACGTCGAGATTCGCGGAGGGCTGGTAGGAGGCCATGGTCGCAAGCAGGTCGTCGAGACGACGCGCCAGCAGCGCATCCTCGTCACCGCTCGCATCTTCCGCCACTCCGGCGCGAATCCGCAGGGCCCCGTCTGAAGCGGGGATGGCGGCTTCGGCATCGCTTGGGGGCGACGAGGTGCGGGTCGGCATGACGGGCTGATGTCTCTCCCACACGGGCCTGACGCTCGTGGGTCCATACTATGCTCAAACGTCAGCCTCGTCAACGAATACGGAAGGATAGTTTGGTGAACGAGCAGCGGAACGGTACGAGCGGCGGCAATGCCGACCGAATGCTGCATCCGGATGAAGCGAGAGCCATTGTGCTGGCGTCGGTTCATCGCCTCGGCAGCGAGCGGGCGCCGCTTGCGGAGGCGGCGGGCCGGGTGCTGGCGGAAGATGCGGTGGCCGAAGAGCCCCAGCCCCCGTTTGCCGCGGCCACGATGGACGGTTTCGCCGTGGTCGCTGGAGACGCCTCGCCGTGGCGGGAGGTGCTCGGGAACCAGACCGCGGGCTTCGTGCTCCCGGCGGGCCTGCCTAGGGATCGGCTGGCAACGGCGGCCGGGCATCCCGGGTTTCAGACCTTCGGAGTCCGCCGGGCCTCGAGGCGGCCAATGAGTGCAGGCCGGAGCGCGGATGCCCCGGCCTCAGTGGAGCGGTATC
>JBJTKE010000137.1:0-2985 GCA_046096285.1 Chloroflexota bacterium | reverse complement strand
CGGCAGCGCCGCCGCCCGCGCCCGGATAGACTGCCGCCAGCGAACCGCGGCGCTGCCGAGGGCGAGGAGTCACCACCATGCTGGCCGTCACCAAGACCGCGACGGGGCCGGGAAACGTCTCCGTCGAGGAATGGCCGGAGCCGCACCCGGGACCGGGGCAGGTCCGCATCGCGGTGCGAGCGGCGGGGATTTGCGGCACCGATCTGCACATCTACCACGACGAGTACGCCACGGCCCCGCCGGTGATCCTCGGCCACGAGATCGCCGGGGTGATCGACGAGACCGGGCCCGGGGTGTCCCGCCTCTCCCCCGGCGACCGCGTCACCACCGAGACCTACTTTCACACCTGCGGCCGCTGCCGCTTCTGCCTCGACGGCGCGATCAACCTGTGCCCGGAGCGGCGCTCGATCGGTTCCGCGGTCAATGGCGGGTTCGCGGAGTGGGTGATCGTGCCGGAGCGCAACGCCCGCCCGCTGCCGGAGGGGCTTTCGTTCCGGGCTGGCGCGCTGACCGAACCGCTCGCCTGCGTCGTGCACGGTGCGCTCGAACTGCCCAGGGTGACGGCGGGCGACCTTGCGGTCGTGGCGGGCCCCGGAGCCATCGGGTTGCTGACCCTGCAGGCGGCGCGGGCCGCCGGGGCGACGGTGATCGTGCTCGGCACCCCGGCCGACGCGGCGCGGCTGGCCCTCGCTCGCTCGCTCGGCGCGGCGCGCACCATCGACGTGGCGTCCGAGAACGCCGGCGAGGTCGTGCGCGGCCTGACCGGCGGCTGGGGCGCGGACATCGTCTACGAGTGCTCAGGGGCCGGCGCCAGTGCCGCCGGCCTGCTGGACCTGGTGCGGCGGCGCGGGCAGTATGCCCAGATCGGGCTGTTCGGCAAGCCGGTGGCCTGGGACCTCGACCAGGTGTGCTACCGGGAACTGCGCGTCACCGGCAGCAACGCCAGCGTGCCCTCGGCATGGGACACCGCCCTGCGGCTGCTGGCGGAGGGCCGGGTGGACACCGGCGCGCTGGTGACCGACGCCTGGCCGCTCGCGCGGGTGGCCGAGGCCTTCGCCGCCTTCGAGCGCAAGCAGGGCGTCAAGCACGTGCTGGAGCCAGCGGGGGCTTCGCCGGGCGCGTCCTGAATCCGGCCGCGCGGGCGTTCCGGCATGAACCGGGCGGTCACTGCGCCGCCATCGCGCGCAGCACGTCGTCGCGGGTGGGCAGGAGTGCCGGGTCGGGCGGCCGGGAGATCTTCAGGGCGGCGGCGTGGAGGGCGAAGCGGGCGCACTCCGGCGGGTCCGCGCCCGCGGTCATGGCGGCGAGATAGCCCGCGTGGAAGGTGTCCCCGGCTCCGATGTCGAAGACGACCTCCGCCGGGACCACCGGCAGGCGGAGCAGCGCGCCGTCCGTGAGCAGCAGGGCTTCCTCCGCGCCGTTGGTGACGGCGACGGCCCGCGGTCCGAGGCTGGCCAGCGAGTGGATGGCCGCCTCCGCGGTGGCCTCCCCGGAGAGCAGGCGCGCCTCCTCGGCGTTCATCATCGTCACCGTGGAGCGGGAGAGCGCGGCGCGCTGGGCGGGGATGGCCTCCTCCGCGCCGCCAGCCCAGGACGAGGCTCGGTAGTTTGGGGTGTAGCAGACGGCCAGACCGAGCGCGCGGGCGCGGTCCATCAGCGCCAGCGCCTCGCCGCGCAGGGCCGGGGAGCGCAGGCTGGCCTCCCCGACGTCGAAGACCCGGGCGCGGCGGAGGGTTTCGTCCGGCACGTCGGCGGCGCGCAGGGTGGCGAGCGGGTCGCAGGTTCCGGCAAATCGGTAGAAGCTGTAGGACTTCCGGCCGCGGCCATCGACGCTGGCGAGGGCGAGCGGCGTGAGTTGCCCGGCGACGGCCGAGACGCCGCCGCCGTCGATGCCTGCCCGGGCCAGGGCGTCGGTCATCCAGCGGCCGAGTTCGTCATCCCCGACGCGGGAGACGACGCCGACGCGCGCCCCGAGCCGGGCCAGGGCGATGGCGAAGATGATCGTGGACCCCGAGGGGAACAGCATCAGTTCCGGTGCGCCGGAGACGGTGGTTCCGGCCTGCCGCGGGCTGACCTCGCCCATCATCATGCCGAGGGCCAGCACGTCGAGATCTGGCCCCGATGCGGTCGACGCGGACACCTGCGATGGCGGCATGAATCGCTCCTCGTTGCGGCGGGCGATGACCGCGGCCGTCGCCGCTGAGACTCCAGTCCCCGGCTATGCAGCAAAATTGACGCCGGAAGTGCAGGATGATACAACCTGACCAATCGCCTGCCGGGCGCCGCTGGAGCGCGCCCGGACACGCTGGAGGCAGTTTCCCATGAGCGATCGAAACGGGCCCGCGATCAGCCGCCGCGCCGCCGCCGCCATTTCCGCCGCGGCCGCCGCAGGGATGTTGCCGGAGGCCGCCGGCGCCCGCCGCGCCGCCGCGCCGTCCCGGCGGATGCTCGCCCATCTCGGGCCGGTCTCGGTGGCGCCGGTTCCCGGCCAGCCGAAAATGGTCGACGTGGTGGCCGCCTCGGACAGCAGGCGTGCCCATCTCTCGCCGAAGTCGGCCGAGGGCGGCCCGACCCCGGTCGGATTCGCCCGGCTGATGCAGCGGCTCGGGAAAAAGGGGCAACTCGGCCGGAGCGAGGCCGACGCCCCGGTGGTGATGTTCGCCGGGCGCAACCGGGAGACCGGCCAGGAGGAGGCCCACACCCTCCGCCTGCTGGACGGCGGCGTCGACCGCGAGACCGGCCACCTGCGGCTGCGGATGAAGGCGATCTCCCGCCGCGATCTCACCCGCGACGACGGCGAGGCCTGCGACGGCTGGTGCAATCCGGTCGACTACACCGAGGGCGCGGCCGAGGCCGCCTGCGACGTGCTCGGCTCCTTCGGCGGCGAGTAGCGCGCCCGTCCTCCCCGGGAGTCGGCTCCCGCCCCGTCACGCCCGGACGGTTTCGGACTCCGCCGGTCCCGGTCCCTGTCAGCAGTCTCCCCCCA
>JBJTKE010000136.1:0-5926 GCA_046096285.1 Chloroflexota bacterium | reverse complement strand
ATCAAGGAGGACTCAGGTCTCTGCATCCCGACACCTGCGGGGCGATTGAGGGGCTGCTCAATCGGAGACCTTTGGAGGGAAGGACTTGACCAGGACCGTCTCGGCGTCGCGCCGCCTTGTTGCCGCGATAGCCGCTTTCATGATCCTGGCGCCTCTGGCGCCGTTGGGTTCCCATGCCGCCCCGGGCCTGGCCCCGGGCGCAGCCGCCACCGTAGCGTCCGACGCGAACGTGTTGCTGCGGACCGAACCCGGGTACGGCTCGGACGTGGTCTACGAGGTTGCTCCCGGCACCTGGACTACGATCGTCAGCGGTCCCTACTACGACAGCGAAGGCCTCGAGTGGTTCGAGGTGGACGCCGGCGGTTTCCTGCCGTCGAGCGCATTGCTCGTCGATGGCGGCGGGTATACCGACGAGACTGTCACCGACGAGACCGTGTACTCCGAGGCCCCTGCGCCCGAGTCCGCATCAGGCGGTTACGACCCCAACGCCGTGATCGCCAACGCCTGGATTGCCGGGACTGGCGGCGATGGCGCGGTTTGCCGCTCCGACGCGTCGTTTGATTCCGGCGAACTGCTGACCCTCTGGGACGGAGAGTCGGTGGGCGTGCTCGGCGACCCCGTCGGCGAGTGGCAACCGGTGAGTTGCGGCGGCACGGCCGGCTTTGTCCATGCTTCGTTCATTTCGTGGGAGCAACCGAACACCTACCAGGCCAATTCCGCGGGCGAAAGCGGCGTGGACACTCGCGAAGTGTGGGAGGAGCCCGCAGCGGCGCCCGCTGAGGCTTCGTCCCAGCAGGAGGAGGGCGGACGCGCCCGAAATGACGGCGGGGGCAACGAGCGCAATGGCCGCGGAGGCCGTGGCGGGCGCGAGACCGGCAAGGGGCGGGGCGCGAACGCTGGTTCCGATGGCACCACCGGTGACGGTTCGGGCGAATACACCCGGGGCCAGGAAATGGTCGACTTCGCCATGCAGTACGTTGGGTATCCCTACGTGTACGCTGGCGAAGGTCCCCACGCCTTCGACTGCTCCGGCTTCACGCTCTACGTTGCCCGCAATGTGCTCGGCATGGAGATCACGCACGACATGTTCACCCAGATCGAGTTGGGCGTGTCAGTGAGCCGGGACGAACTCCAGCCCGGCGACTTCGTCTACTTCGGGGATACGTTCCGGGCCGGTCTGTCTCACGTCGGCATCTACATCGGCAACGGGCAGTTTGTCCACGCCGAGAACGAGGACACCGGCGTCGTGGTGACCGATCTCAATTCCGACTACTACAGTTCGCGCTGGTATGGGGCCAACCGCATCTGGTAACCCGCGCGAACACTGGGGGTCGAGGGCCGGGCGGCTGGCATTCCGTCGCCCGGAAATGGGGAAAGCAGGGCGGCTGGCCATCGGGCCTGTCCGCCCTGCTCCATTTTCCGTTCCGGTAGGCCTTCCCCGCCGACGGACGGATCTCCCCAGCGCCGCATTGGCGCGGATTGCCGGGCTTCGCCGGCGCGCCAGTTGACGGGACGCCGCGTGCCGCTTCCATCTGGCTCCCACCGTCCGGCCCGGACGCTGCCGCACGGATTGCGCGCGTTTGGCCGGCGCGACGACCGGCTGTTCTGGTTCTCGCAGCTGCTCTCGCTGACCGGCACCTGGCTCCAGAGCCTCGCGCAGGGCTGGCTCGTCCTGAATCTCACCGACTCCCTACTCGCGCTCGGTCTCGTCGGCATCCTGCAGTTCGGCCCCACGCTCCTGCTGGGACTCCCCGGCGGCGTCATCGCCGACCGCTATCCAAAGCGTCGCATCCTCCTGGCCACCCAGTCCTCCATCTTCGCGGTCACCTCGATCCTCTAGGTTCTCGTCGTCAGAGGCAACGTCCAGCTCTGGCACATCTACGCCGCCGCGCTGGTCTTCGGCATGGTCAACGCGGTGGACATGCCGACCCGGCAGGCCTTCGTATCGGACCTTGCCGGCAGCGAGAACCTCGGCAACGCGGTCGCCCTCAACTCCGCCCTGTTCAATGCCACCCGCATTGCCGGGCCTGCCCTCGCGGGGCTGCTCATCTCCTCAGCGGGTCCCGGCATCTGCTTCGTGCTCAACGCCGTCACCTACCTGCCCACGATTGCCGCCCTTGCGCTCATGTCCACCAACGGCGACCCCTCTCCCACGGCCTCCGAGCAATCCCCGCTCGACCGCCTTCGCGGCGGTCTCGCCTACGTGCTCCGAACCCCGGCGGTGTTGATGCCCATCGTCCTGGTCGGCTTCCTCGCCACCTTTGGGCTCAACTTCAATGTCTGGACCCCCCTCCTCGCCCGCGACGTCCTCGCGATCGGCGCCTCCGGATTTGGCGTCCTGATGTCGTCGCTCGGAGCGGGATCCCTCGCGGGAGCGCTGCTCCTCGCGTTCCGGGGAAGGCTCCCCTCGCTCCGCCGCATCCTCGCCGTGGCCGGATTCTTCGCGGCCGCCGAACTGCTGCTCGCCTTCGCGGCCCTCGAGCGCGCGCCGCTCGCGGCGATCCTGCTGCTGATGGCGGCCATCGGATTCTGCATGAGCAGCACCATGGCCCAGGCCAACACCCTCGTCCAGACCACCACGCCGCAGCCCCTGCGGGGGCGCGTCATGAGCATCTACATGACCGTTTTCGCCGGTTCGACCCCCCTCGGCGCGGCCGTCGCCGGTGGCGCTGCCGAGTTCGGCGGGGCGCCGCTCGCGGTCGCTCTCGGCGGAGCCGCCGCATTGCTCGCGGTGGCGGTGATCGCAGTCTGGAGCGCCCGCGCCTCCCGGCTCGCCGCGGGCGGTACACTGACCCCATCGGGCACGGTTCCGCTTCCCGGCCCACGGAGCGATCGCTGATGGATTTCGGCCCCCTCGGCCCCCTGCTCGTCATCTACGGCCTGCTGGCCGCTCGCGTCGTCCTCCAGTTGATCCAGCGCTGGCCGGAAACCTGGGACGCCGACTTCACCCCGGCCGACCGGTCGCTGGTCGATCAGGCCGCGTTCTTCGTCCTGGTCCCGGTTTCCGTCGCCCTTCACGAACTCGGCCACGCCGTGATGGTGAAGGTCTTCGGCGGCGAGATTCTCGACTGGGGCTACTACGGCTTCGCGGGCTTTGTCGGCTACGATCCGCGGCCGGTCCCGCTCCTCGGCCAGCTCGCGATCACCGCCGCCGGCACCGTGGTCAACATCCTCCTTGCCGCCGTCGCCCTCTGGCTCGTCTACCGCCGCACGCCCCCGATGCGCGCCGCCTTCAACGAATTGCTGCTCCAGTTCGTCACCATCTCTCTGCTCAACGCCCTGCTGTTCTATCCCCTGCTCGACCTCAGCAGCGGCATGGACGGCGACTGGTCCCAGATGTATCGCAGCGGCGTTCCGTGGTTCACGGCGCTCGTCATTGCGGTGCAGGTCGCGATCCTCGGCGGCATGTGGTGGGCGCGCCGCAACCCCGTCATCCAGCGCCGCACCGCCGAGCTCACCGGCCGCGGCCCGCGCGTGCACTCCGCCGCCATGCTCGCCCGCTCCCCGGTCCGCTCCGGCGTGCGGCAGATGCCGCCCGCGCAGCCCGCCGCCAGGTCCCGGGGGGAACGGTTGTTCATCGAGGCGGGCGAACGGGTCTCCGCCGGATGGCCCGCGTCCGTGGAATCCGCCGTCCACCTCACGCCGGACGGGGCGCTGCTTGCCCTCCAGTGGCGCAGCGAGGGCTTGCAGCGGGCCGTCATCGCGCGCGTGGCGGGCGAGGCCCTGGAGATCTCAGGCGGCGTCGCGGCCGACGGGGAGCCGCCGGTCCGCCGCGGCATCGCCCGGTCCGACGCCATCCCCACCGCCGACGAACTGACGATCGACCTGCGCCTCGCCATGGAGCAGGTGGACCGCTGGACGCTCGCCGCCGCCGCGGCCACCTGACGGCCGCCCACCGGGAGCCAGCGAGGACCCCCAGCCCGATGCCCGCCAGCCAACCCCAACCCATCTCCGAGGCCGCCCGCAAGCGCGGCCTCATCGCGCTCATGGTGACCACCTTCTTCACCTGGGGCGGCTTCTTTTTCGTGGTGCCGCTCATCGGCATCCACTTCGTCGACGGCCTGGGCTGGGCCGCCGCGGCGGTCGGCATGGCCCTCGCCATTCGCCAGTTCGTCCAGCAGGGGCTCACCACCCTCAGCGGCGCGGTCGCCGACCAGATCGGCGCGAAGTGGCTGATCGCCGCCGGCATGGTGGTGCGAGCCGCCGGGTTTGCCGGGCTCGCCTGGGCGGACACCTATCCCGTGCTGGTCCTCACCATGACGCTCGCCGCCGTCGGCGGCGCGATGTTCGATGCCCCCAAATCGGCTGCCATCGCCGCGCTCACCACCGAGGAGGAGCGCCCCCGCTACTTCTCCATCACCGGGCTCGTGATCGGCCTCGGCATCACGCTCGGCACCCAGGCGGGCGCGTTGTTGCTGCGCCGGAGTTTCGACGACGTCGCCCTCGCCAGCGGCGTCTGCTATCTCCTCGTCGCCGCCGCGGTCGTCCTGTTCATGCCGGAGGTCGACGTCGCCCAGGGCGAGGGCGGCTTTTGGCATGGCTTTGGCCTCGCCCTCCACGATCGGCCGTTCATGTCCTACATCACCCTCATGGCAGGCCAGTGGTTCATGAACACCCAGTTCTTCCTGACCCTGCCGCTGACCGCCGTCGCCCTCTCCGGCCGGGCCGAGACCGTCGCCTGGGTCACCGGCATCAACAGCGCGGTCACCCTGGTGCTCGGCTACCCGGCGCCCCGCCTCGCCTCGCGCCGCATGGGCGCCCGGGGGGCCCTCGTCGCCGGTGTCGGCGTCACCGCTCTCGGCTTGCTCGGCGTGGGCCTCGCCCGCTCCACCCCCATGCTGCTCGCCGCGGTCGTCGTTTTCGCGGCCGGCACCACCCTCGTCCGCCCCATGGAGCAAACCGTGGCGGCGGGTCTGGCGAACCGCGCCGCGCTCGGGTCCTACTTCGGCATCGCCGCGCTGTCGGTCGCCGTCGGCGGCGGCCTCGGCAACGTGGTCGGCGGCTACCTTTTCGACGTCGGCAGGCAGACCGGCTTCCCCGCGTTGCCCTGGTTGGTGTGCGCCGGGATCGGCGGCCTCACGGCGATCGGCCTGCGCATCTCGCTCCGGCCCGGCGATCACCAGACCGCGAAAGAGGCCCCCGTGCCGGGCTGAACCCGATCAGGCCACCTGCAGGCCGCGCGCGGGTTCCTGGCCCGGCAACAGGGCGTGGGCCAGCACGTCATCGAGGGTGGAGACAAGGATCAGGTCCATCCCCTCCTTCACCACCTCGGGCAGATCCGACAGGTCCTTCGCATTGCGCTTCGGCAGCAGGAAGGTCTTGATGCCGCCGCGATGCGCCGCCACGGTCTTCTCGCGCAGGCCGCCGATCGGCAGCACCTTGCCCCGCAGCGTGATCTCGCCGGTCATCGCCACATCCTTCCGCACCCGGCGCCCGGTCAGCGCCGAGATCAGCGCGGTCGCCATGGTGATGCCCGCGGACGGCCCATCCTTCGGGATCGCTCCCGCGGGCACATGGACGTGGATGTTGTGCTTCTCCAGGAAGTCCGGCGGCAACCCGTAGTCCGCGAGCCGGGCCCGGGCATACGACAGCGCGGCCCGCGCCGATTCCTGCATCACGTCGCCGAGTTGCCCGGTCAGCACCAGATCGCCCTTGCCGGGCATCACCAGCACCTCGATCGACAGCAGGTCGCCACCGACGCTGGTGACCGCGGCGCCGGTGGCGAGCCCGATCTCGTCCTGCTCCTCGGCCAGCCCGTAATCGTACCGGGGCACCCCGAGGTAGCCGGTCACGTCGGCCTCATCGATGTCGATCTGCTCGGGCGGATCGTCGCCCGCGAACCGGCGCGCCACCGTCCGGCAGAGCGCCCCGATCTCCCGCTCCAGGTTGCGGACCCCGGATTCCTCGGTGTACTCCCGGATCAGCT
>JBJTKE010000135.1:0-2224 GCA_046096285.1 Chloroflexota bacterium | reverse complement strand
CGTCGTTGGCGAAGTTGGAGCCGACCTGGAGCAGCAACGCCACAGCCAGGGAGACCAAGGCGGAGGCAGGATGGAACCCGCCCTCGTGCCACGCGACCGCGCTGCCGACGAGGATCGGCGCGATCGCGGCGGGCAGGGTCTTCGGCCGGGCGGCCAGTTTCCAGGCGGCGAGCCGCGACCCAGTGGTCGCGGGAGCGGCGTCGTGCATCATGGCGGGATGGTAGCCGGTCGCCCCTGGACGGAGCATGTGGCACGCGACACCCGGCGCAATCGGTGCGGAGCGGGCCGTCCCCGGCTTGCGCTTGCAGAACGCCCGTTCGGCATGGTATCCTCGTTCGGGTTCGGGGATGTTTGGTTTCGACAGGTTTGTAGGTCAGATCGTTGCGTGCAGAGGCGCCCGAGGCCTCTTAAAAACGGGCACCCAAGAGCTGCGAACCAGCCTCTTGCTCTCGCTGCCTAAGTCTCAGACCTCTAGGTAGCGCGTCCGTCCGGTCTTCCGCCTTCCGGGACCGGGACCGGGCGTCACCCAGGAAGGATGCGGTGATCTAGTCCGCCGGGGCGCGATCGCCAAAGGCAGTCCGGCTCACCGTGCGGGAACCCTGTCGGCGGGGGTCCCGGGCGGCACGCAAAACACCGACTACGCACGTAGGATACGCTCGGCTCGCAGGTCTGGACGGGGGTTCGACTCCCCCCATCTCCACCGCACGAAGGCTCGCCCACCAGGCGGGCCTTCGCCGTTCCGCCGCCGTCAGGGCGCGATTCAGCCGTCCGCCAGACGATCCGTGATTCGCAGGTCGCCGGAAATGGTGCGGTGCACCGGGCAGCGCCCGGCAATCTCGAGCAAGCGCTCGCGCTGGGCCTCATCGAGCGGGCCGTCGAGCGCGATGTCCCGCGAGATGCTCTCCCACCGGTCGTGCCTGAGCCCATCCGGGGACGTCTCGGCATGCCGCTCGTGCCGCAGCCGCACCGAAACTCCCGCCAGCGGCCACCCCTTGCGGCGCGCGTAGACCAGCAGCGTCATCGTGGTGCACGAGCCGAGCGCGCCGAGCAGCAGATCGTAGGGATTTGGCCCCTCGTCCTCGCCTCCGGAACCGTCCGGTTCGTCGCCGATCCAGCGGTGGCGGCCGTCGTCGATCTCGCAGGCGAATGCGCGCCCAGGCAGCGACCTGACGGTGACCTCGTGACTCACGGCCGCCTCCCGCGCGCGTCCCGGTTGCGCGGCGCCGACGCTGCGCCGCCCGCTCCTGGCAGCCGGGTCAAGTCGATGACCGGCCTGCCGCCGGCGAGGTGCTCGGTCAAGATCCGCTCGATGCCAGCCTCGTCCAGTCCGTTGTAGAACGCCGGCCCGGGGTAGACGTTCATCGCCGGGCCGAAGTCGCAGCGGTCCCGGCAGGTTGCCGCGATGATCTCCACCTCGCTGGCCAACCCCGCCCGCTCCACCGCATCGCGCAAGATCGGCATCAACTCCCGGGCGCCGCGCCGGGAACAGTTCGGCCCCTGGCAGAGGTGGACCCGCCAGCGCGCCTGCGGGCCGAAATCGTCGCTCACGCGCCCGCCGCCTCCGCGATCTCGTCGCGGATCAGATCGAAGTCGGCCTCTGAAACCTCGTGAACGTTGCCCTGGAAGGCCAGCGTCCAGTTCGCCGCAGGCCATTTGGTCGCGTAGACCATCCGCCGGGCCAGCGGCTCGGCGGGGGTCGCCCGGTCCAGCCCAAGCACGATGTCCGGCTTGATCCGGAACCGGAATGGGTAGTCCTCGGCCTCCTTCTTCGGGTCGCCGCTGGTCCAGATCCGCTCGTGGTCCTCGAAATACGGCGAGGTGATCTCGGCCGTTCCCGCGAACGCCTTCTGCCCGGTGATGTACCACGCCATGCGGTCGCCGGGCGCCATGCGCTCGGCCTTCTTGCGGTGACGCGACTTGATGCCCTGCACCGTGAACCCGCGCTCGGCGGTGCGCTCGAAGTTGTCCGGCGACCCGACGATGATCCAGTTCCTGCGCTCGCTCATTTCGACCCGTCCTCCTGCCGCGACCGGGCGGCACTGCTGCGCCGAGTATCCCACGGACGCTTGCCCTCGCCGCCGTTCGGCCCGATACTCACCGGAAGATCGACCGCCTCCGCACCGGGGGAACACGCCTGGACCGCTCGGCCCTCATCGACCGCCTGATCGCCGTCTGCGGCGAACGTGGCGTCTTTCACACCCGCTCGGACCTGATGGTCTACGAG
>JBJTKE010000134.1:0-7203 GCA_046096285.1 Chloroflexota bacterium | reverse complement strand
GGCTGCGCTCCGGCCAGCGGGCGGGGTCCAGCCCGGTCAGCCGTCGGCGGGGCGGCGGGCGGCGCGCCATTCCGTGGCGAGCAGATCGAAGACGCGGGCGCTGGTGAAACCGTCCCGGGACCGGCCGATCCAGTCGATGCGGCCGGCCTCCCGGTAGCCCTGCTTGCGAAGCGCGGCCGCGGAGCGGTCGTTGTCGAGGTAGACCCAGGACCAAACCATGTTGATGCCAGCCCGCTGGAACGCCCATTCCAGCAGCAGGTGCTTGGCCTCCGTGCCAAGGCCGCCGCCGCGATGCTGCGCCCGGTAGATCCAGCTGCCGGTCTCGGCGGTGCGGCTGAGCCAGTCGATGTAGTAGATGCCGTTGTCGCCGATGACCTCGCCGGTCTCCCGCAACACGATGGCGAACTCGACCTCGGACGGGGGCTCGCTCTCGTCGGCCTCGGCGTGCCAGCGGGCAAGGGTGAGCGGGCTGATCGGCATGCGCGGATGCCCGAAACTGGCCGCCGCCTCCTCCATGAAGCTGCGGGCGACCGGTTCGTGATCGTCCGGTTCGAAGGGCCGCAGCGCCAGGCGGGTGCTGGCGATGACGGTGTTGCGCGGCAGCGGCAGGCTGCGCTCCGGCCAGCGGAGCGGGGCCGGGGAGCGCGGCTCGGCCACCGGTTCACCCTCGAGGTCGATGCCGGGGCCGGGATCTCCCATGCGTGCGATCCACGCGGGGTGCATCCACTGCAGGGTGATCCAGTCGTGGAGCGCGCCGTCGCGCCAGAAGCCCTGCCGCAACCGGTAGGACCGGCGCATCCCGAGCGCCTCGCCAGCGGCGATGACGCCGGCGTCGCAGGCGGCGAAATCGGCCTCGATGGCGGGCGCTCCCCGCTCCATGCCGAGCCATTCGATGATGAGCGCCAGCATCCCGGAGAGGGCGAGTTCGCGCTCCGCCGCGGAGAGCGCCGCCGAGGCGAACAGGCGGACCCATGCCGAGGGCGCGTCGTCCTTCTCGTCGATCCAGACCGACCCGATCGGCGCGTCGTCCGCCAGCCTGCAGGCGATGAGCCGCCACCGGCGCTGCTCGAACTCCTTCGGCAGTTTCTTCTCCAGCCATTCCTCGGCTCGCTTGGGGGAGACCGGCCAGAGGTCGTCGCGCCAGGCCATGACGTGGGCCGCGTCGCCTGCGACGGGCGGCCGCAGGTAGAGGTGCTGGCCGACGAGATAGGTCTGCCCGGCGCTGCCCGGGCCGCGCGGGCCGGTCATGCCGCCGCTCCCGCCGCTCCCGCCGGTTTCGCGGCCGCGCCGGCGAGCAGGCTGCCGAACCCGTCGCGTGGTTCGCCCGCGCCGATCAGGCCGAGGGCGGCCCACGCCCCGGCGAGGTTGCTGGAGATCACCGGCTTGCCGAGGCGGGCCTCGAGCACGGGGATGGCCTCGACGCAGTGCCAGTTGGTGCAGGAGATGAACACCGCGTCGGCCCCGGGCGAGTCGACCGCCGCGCACTGGCGGATGGCGTCCTCCGGGCCGAGGCGGCCGATCTCGCGGTCGGTCCCGCACTGGAGGCCCTCGATGCGGGTGACGGCGAACCCGGCGGCGTCGAGAAACCGCCGCTCGGCGTCGTTGATCTCATCCAGATAGGGGGTGGCGACGGCGACCGACCGCGCGCCGGCGGCGCGCAGGGCGTCGAGCACCGCGGTCGCGGTGGCCACGGCGGGAACGCCCGCGGCGGCCTCGATCCGGGCGGCGATCCGGCGGTCCCAGCCGGGGCCGTGGATCAGGCTGCCGCTGGTGCAGGCGAAGACGACGGCGGCCACCTCGCTCCAGCGCAGCAGGCTGGCGGCCCGCTCGAGTTGATCGCCCTGCAGCATTTCGTCGAGCGCCGCCGCGGTGACCTCGCCGCGCGGCAGCAGGATCGGCGCCGGGTAGACGGCGACGTCCTCGGGCATCAGTCGCTGGTACTCCGGAAGGACGCTGGTGTCGGTGGCCAGGGTGACCAGGCCGATGCGGCCGCGAGACCCGTACATGAACGCTCTCCGCCGTGCGTGCGACGCTCCGGGGGCAGTGTACACCGGCTGCGGCAGCGATCACCCCCGCATGCCCCGGCATCGCCGTTGCACCCCTGGAGCATCGGCAGGACGCAGGAGGCAGCCGTTGCGCCGCCCGATCGGGGCGGGCGGCGAAGGGGTCGGCCGCCCCGATCGGGCGCCGGCGACGGCTACGGTTGCGGGCGGGAAATCCAGGCCTCGTAGATGGCGCGGGTGATCGGCGCGGCGAACTGCACGCCCTCGCCCGCGCTCTCCACGATGGCGGCGGAGGCCAGTTCGGGCGTTCCGCCCCACGGGCCGAAGGCGGCGAACCACGAGTGCGGTTTGGCGCTCGGGCTTTCGAGGTTCTGGGCGGTGCCGGTCTTGCCGGCGATGGGCCACGGGAAGTCGGCGAAAATGCGGGAGGAACCGGCCCCGTAGACATCGGTGGTCTGGTCGCGGAGGGCGTCCTGCAGGGCGGCGATGGTGGAGGGGGCGAGGGGAAGCCGGCCGCGGGTGGTGCGGCCGCCGAGCGGGGTGCGCTCGCCGCCGGGGCCGATCGCGGCGGCGACGACCCACGGTTGCAACAGGTCGCCGCCGTTGGCGATGGCGGCGTAGGCTACGGCCATCTGGAGGGGGGTGACCTGCAGCGCGCCCTGCCCGATCGCGAGGTTGACCGAATCGCCGGTGGCCCAGCCGTCGCCGAAGGTTTCGCGCTTCCAGGCCGGATTGGGCACCAGGCCGCCGGTCTCGGGGAAGTCGGGGATGCCGGTTGGTTCGCCGAAGCCGAAGGCGCGGGCCATGGCGGGCAGCAGGTCCGGGTCGCGGGCGTCGAGGTCGCGGCCAATGGCGTAGAAGACCGTGTTGCAACTGGTGACGAGCGCACGGTGCAGGGTCATCGGCCCCTGCGCGCCGAGGCCCTCGGCGACGGTCCAGTCGTCCCATCGCTGGGACGCGCCGTCGAGCGCGAAGGTGGAGGGACAGTCGAGGACGGTGTCGGGCGCATAGTCGAGGTGCTCCATCGCGGCGGCGAAGGTGACCGCCTTGAAGACCGAACCGGCCGGGTAGGCGGCGTCGGTGGCGCGGTCGAGCAGGGGCCGGCGCAGTTCGCTGCGGAGGTCCCCCTGCGCCATGCGGTCGAAGCCGATGACGAAGCCGTTGGGGTCGTAGTCGGGCATGCTGGCGAGGGCGAGGACCGCGCCGGTGGCGGGGTCGAGGACGACGGCGGCGCCCTGCCGGTCCGGGATGGAGCGGAGGGCGGCGGCGACCTGCCGCTGGAAGCCGGCATCGACGGTGAGTTGGACGTCGCGGGGCGCGACGGCGGGACGGACGGCGATCTCGGCGAGTTCGGCGCGGCTCTCGCATTCGACGGCGACGATGCGCGCGCCGGGCGTGCCGGTGAGGAGGTCGTCGGCGCCCGCCTCGACGCCGGCCTGGCCGATGGGCTGGCCGGGTTGGAGGCCGGGATTGGCGGCAAGTTGCTCGGCGGTTGGCTCGGAGACATATCCCGTCAGGTGGGCCGCATCGCGCCCGAGCGGGTAGACGCGCCCCCGCGCCTCGGTGACGGAGACGCCGGGGAGGTTGCGGACGGCGTTCAGCACGTCGAGTTCGCGCTCCGGCGGGAAGTCCTTGATGGGGGTGAGCCAGCCGGGGTCCGCGTCCTTGTAGCGGTCGTGAACGGCGGATTCGGTGAGGCCGGTCAGGTTCGCGAGTTGGCGGCGGACCCGTGGCTCGTCGCCCGGCAGCATCTGGCCGGTGATGACGCTGACGCGCCAGACCGAGCCGTCGTAGGCCAGCGGCTCGCCGTTGCGGTCGAGGATCGAGCCGCGCCCGACCGGCATCTGATCGATGTCGACGCAGCGGTCGCGCTCGAGCTGGGGGAAGATCGCGGCCGGGGTCCAGGCCACCCGCCAGGCGCTTTGCTGGCGGCGCAGCGGCAGCATGACCGTTTCGTCGAACGGGCCGACCAGGCTGGAGTCGAACCGGACCGCGAGAGGCACCGCGCCGTCGGGTCCGATCTCGCCTGCTGGCCGGGCGGCGACCGCGGTCAGGCCGGCGCGCTGGGAGATCGCCTCGTACCGCTCGATGAACTGACCGCTGGAGACCTGCCGCCGGGTGGCGTCGTCGAGCAAGGAATAGAGGCCCGCATAGTCCGCGGCGGACCAGCGGGCGGCCCAGTCGGCGGCGATCTCGGCGGCGGTGGCGCCGGCAGGGGCAGGGGCAGGCGTGGGCGGCGGCGTGGCCGTGGCGGGCGGGTCCGGGATGGCGACGGTCGGCGCGGCGGCGAGTTCGGCGGGGCCGAGCGCAGGGTCGCCGGGAACCGGGGGCGGATTGCCGGCGGCGAAGCGTAGCAACGCGACCGGGACCCGGAGGTTGTCGGCCAGTCCGCGCCGCAGCGCGCCGGCAAACACGGCCGCGACCGCGAGCGACGCCAGCAGCCCGATCAGCAGCGGGGAGGGGCCCCGCCTGCGGTCGTTGAAGGAGAGCTGGCGATGGCGTCGCGCCACGGGAAGATGTCCTTGCGATCGCTCGGGGCGCTCGCGGCCCGGGGGGTGCGAGCACGCGACGGAGAGTGTACGTACACTCTATCGTGCCGGAATTGGCGCGGCGCGTCAAGCGGGCCGGGCTCCGAGGGGATAACGGCGTGGCGGCCGCGGCGGATTCATCGGGGTCCGGACATGCGAGCGCCCCGGACCGGGAAGGTCCGAGGCGGTCGCAAGCCGGCTTTGCCCGGAGAGCCGGTCAGCGCGGGGAGGGGGGCACCGCGCGGGCCGTGCTCATGGTCCGGTTGCCGGAGGTGGCAGCCCGCGCGAGACGGAGGCCGCTCAAGGGGAGAGCGGGTCCGCGACGCCGGTGCGGCCAGCGCGCCGGGAGCAGCGGCGCGCGGCCCCGGAGGGCCTTCGGCCGGGGCGGGATGGGAGCATCGGCCGCCCGGGCCGGTGAAGCTGCCGGGGAATCCCGGGGCGCCCGTCCAGCCGAACGTTCTGGGCGTCCGGCCCGGCTGGCGACCGGCGGGTGTCCCGCCAGCTCGCTTCACTGCGCAGGTTGTAGCCGCTCAGGATGAGGAATGGATGGCTGGAAGATGAAAAAATGATGAAAACGCCGCACGCCGGGACCGATCCGGCGATTCCGGCGCGGCGCGGGCCGGGAGCCGGGGCTAACCGCCGGCCAACGCGGCGATTTCCGCGACCGCGGCCGGGTTCTCGAGCGCGGTGGTGTCGCCCGCCGGCAACCGGAGGTAGGCGGCGCGGATGACCCGCCGCATGATCTTGGCGTTGCGGGTCCGCGGCAGATCCCGGACGATGTGGACCCGCTCCGGGCGCAGGGCCGCGCCGAGGCTGGCGGCGATGGAGGCGCGGATGGCCTCGGGAGCGCAGGCGGCGGTGTCGGCGCCGGGCCGCAGCACGCAGAAGACGACCACGCCCTCGCCCTTGATCTCGTGGGGCACGCCGATGGCGGCGGCCTCCTGCACGCCGGCATGGGCGACCGCCGCCGACTCGACCTCCGCCGGCCCGATGCGCTTGCCCGCGACCTTGAGCGTGTCGTCGGAGCGCCCGCGGATGAACCAGAAGCCGTCGTCGTCGATTTCCGCCCAGTCGCCGTGGACCCAGAGGCCGTCGAACCGGCTCCAGTAGGTCTCGAGGTAGCGCTCCGGGTCCTTCCAGAATCCGGCGGTCATGCCCACCCACGGCTGCCGCACCACCAGTTCGCCGACCGCGCCGCGCACCGGGTCGCCGCGCTCGTCGACGACGTCGGCGATCATGCCCGGCACGGGGCCGGAGAAGGCGCACGGCGTCTGCGGGCGCAGGGTGTCGCAACCGACGATGCCGCCGCCGGTTTCGGTGCCGCCGCTGTAGTTGATGACCGGGCAGCGGCCCTTGCCGACCTCGGTGAAGTACCAGCGCCACGGGTCGGGGTTCCAGGTCTCGCCGGTGCTGCCGAGGATGCGCAGGGTGGGCATCGCGCGCTCGCGGGCCCACTCCGCGCCCTTGCCCATGAGGGCGCGGATGGCGGTCGGCGCCATGCCTGCGTGGGTGACGCCGTGGTCCTCGATCAGCCGCCACAGCCGGTCCGGGTTGGGCCAGTCGGGGGTGCCCTCGAAGAGCAGGATGGCCGCGCCGTTGATCAGGCCGCCGCCGATCAGCCAGGGACCCATCATCCAGCCGAGGTCGGTGAGCCAGAAAAGGGTGTCTCCGGGGCCGAGGTCGAAACACATGGCGAGGTCGTGGGCCGCTTTCACCATGAAGCCCGCCTGGACGTGCCGGGCGCCTTTGGGCCTGCCGGTGGTGCCCGAGGTGTAGATGACCATCGAGGGGTCGTCCGTGGCGGTCTGCTCCGGGACGAAATCCGCCGGGGCGCCGGAGAGGGCATCGTCCCACCAGATGTCGCGGCCTTCCGTCCAGGGGATGTCCGCGCCGGTGCGGCGGACGACGACGACCCGCCCGACCGTCGGCGCGAGGGCGACGGCGGCGTCGGCGGTGGCCTTCATCGGGATGGGCTGGCCGCGGCGGAACGCGCCGTCGGCGCAGATCAGGAGGGAGGCGTCGCCATCGCGGAGGCGGGAGGCGATGGCCTCCGCGCCGAACCCGGAGAACATCGGCAGCACGATGGCGCCGATCTGGCCGAGGGCGAGCATGGCGACCGCGGTCTCTGGCAGCATCGGCAGGAAGATGCCGACGCGGTCTCCCTTGCGGACGCCGAGGCCGTGCAGGGCGGCGGCGAAGGCGGCGGTCTCGGCGGCGAGGTGGTTCCAGGTGAGGACGCGGGACGCGCCGTCGTCGCCCTCCCAGCGGAGGGCGATGTCGTCGCCCCGGCCCGCGTCGATCCAGCGGTCGAGGGCGTTGGCGGTCCAGTTGAAGCCGCCATCGACGAACCAGCGCGGCCACGGCTTTCCCCGCGAGAGATCGAGCGTCTCGCGGTAGGGGATGGAGAAGCGAAGCCCGAGGAAGCGGACGGCCTGGTCCCAGTACCAGCCGGGGTCGGCGGCCGCCCGCCGCTGGAGGTCGTCCGGGTCCGTGGCCCCCGCGGCGCGGCAGAAGGCGAGCAGCCTGGAGCGGGCGATGGCGGCGGCGTCGGGCCGCCAGGCGATCTCGTCGGTCATGGCGCGAGCGGTCTCCCGTGCGGGCGGCGGAACGGACCGCGCGATTGGATCCGGGCGGCAGCGGGTCAGCCGGGACCGACCCGAGCCGGCGGCGGG
>JBJTKE010000133.1:0-7918 GCA_046096285.1 Chloroflexota bacterium | reverse complement strand
CGACCCCTCGCTTCTCTGCGGCAGGGTCCCATGTGTCTTCCCGCCAGAGATGTCCACGACCCCCGGCACCGACGCGGCGCCCGGGCCAGCGATGGCGATCAGGCGGGGTTGATGAGGGCGGCGACGGCCTCGCCAGCCTTCGTCATCGCCTCTTCGCCGGTCTGCTCGCCGCGGTAGGCCTTCTCGACCTCGGGCCAGAGGTTGGTCAGCATCTGGTAGTAGTTTTCATCGATCTGCACGCCCTGGACGGCGGGCACGAATTCCGCCTGCACCTGCTGCAGCAGTTTGCTGGCATACGGCGGGGTGGAGTCGGTGCGGACGCCCTGCAGCCCGATCTGGGCGGCGTAGGGGTTGATCACGTCGGCGCTCGTCCACCACTTGACGAACTCCCAGGCCGCCTCCTTGTTCTCGCTCTTCTCGGAGATGGTGGCGTACCCGAAGTTGCCCATCGTGGTCTGCTTGCCGCCGTCGCCGGTCGCCGGAGCCTGCGCCACCCCGAGCGCGAACGGCAGGGGCTTGTCCACCTCCCAGACCGTTGCCTGCGGGTACTCGTCGTGCAGGATCGCGATCTTGCCGGCCTCGAACATCGCCTTCTGGGTGTTCCAGTCGTAGGCGCCTGCCTCGGGGGAGACCTTGTGCACCAGTTTCATGTCGGCCAGCCACTGGGTGCCGGCGGCGCCGGCCGGCGCCAGGTTCTGCGCGGACAGGTCCGCGGTCATGATGTCCCCGTCGTCGTGGTGGACGTAGGGCAGCCAGTCCCAGTGGGCGTAGTCCGGGAAGCGGTCGCGGAACTGGAAGCCCCAGACGCCGTCCCTGGTCGTCGCCTTGGCCGCCTCGACGAGCGCCTCGCGCGTCGTCGGGAACTCGTTGACGCCTGCCGCCGAGAGCAGGTCCTGGTTGTAGAAGATGCCGAAGGCCGCGCCCAGCGCGCCGACCCCGTACTGCTTGCCGTCGAAGTTCGTGACGTCCCACGAGAAGGGGGCGATGCCGGCCTTGTCGGTGGCGTAGTCGGCGCCGTCGGTCCAGGCGGTGATGTCGGCCACCTGTCCGGCGTTGATGAACTTCGACAGCACGAGGTCGACCAGGTACACCACGTCCGGCGGGGTGGACGCGTACCCGGCGGTGAGTTCGGCGTCCATGGTCTGCCACTTGAAGAAGGTCGGGTTGAGGGCGATGCCGGGGTTGGCCGCCTCGAAGTCCGCCTTGAGCTGGTCCCAGAACTTCTGGTCATCCGGGTGGTGGGGACCCTTGATGAAGGTCACCGTGGCGTCGGCCAGCTTGCGCCAGCGGGCGGGCCGCACCACCGGCGCCGGGGCGGCGAGGCTGTCGGCCATCTTCATCGCGAACCCCGCCGAGACGCCCGCGGCGGTGGCCCGGCGCAGGAACTCCCGGCGGTTGATGAACCCGTGGCGGAAGTCGACGATGGCCTCGTCGCGTCCGCGCTTCCGGTCTGCCAGCGAGCGAAGGACCTTGTCCATGGCGATGTGCCTCCCGGGGTGCGGGCATGACGCCGGTCCATTCCGGCGCCAACGACAGGACCCGGCGCGCCGGACGCACCCCAGCCCCGGCGCGAGTTCCGCGGCCTTCGCCGGCCGTGGTCGGCTGCGCTTCCCGCCGTGGGGATTTACAACCAGCGCGACCGGGACTATAAGGACGCGTTCATGGGGTGTCAATCGGCGTGCATCCGGCGCCAACCGGGGCATCCCGTCTCGCATGGGAGCGGGCATGGTCCAGTCAGTTCCTGCAGGTCTGCAGATCGGCATCGACACGGGCGGCACCTTTACCGACCTCGCCGCCTACGACCCGGCCACTGGCCGCATCCTCACGGTCAAGACCCCCTCCGTGCCCAGCGAACCGGGCCGGGCGCTCGTCAACGCCATGGCCGCCGCCGAGGTCCCTCCCGCCGCCGTCGCCGGTCTCATCCACGGCACCACCGTCGCCACAAACGCCCTGATCGAGCGCACCGGGGCGCGAGTCACGTTGTTCATCACCGCTGGCCACGAGGATGTCCCCTATATCCAACGCATCAACCGCAAGACGCTCTACGATCTGCGCTGGCGGAAGCCGCGGCCCCTGCTGCGCTCCCGCCGCGACAGCATCGGCGTCCGCGAGCGGATCGACGCCCGCGGGCGGGTGGTGACCGAACTCGACGAGGCGGGGCTCGAGGCCGCCTGCCGGGCGCTCGCCGGGGCCGGGGCCGAGGCGGTCGCCATCTGCTTCCTGTTCAGCTACGTCAATCCGGAGCACGAGCGCCGGGCAAAGGCCATCGTGGAGCGGGCGTTGCCGGGAATCCCGGTATCCGTGTCGCACGAGGTCGCCCCGATCTGGCGGGAGTACGAACGCGCCTCCACCGTCGTCGCCGATGCCTACCTGAAGCCGCTCATGGACCGGTACGTCGGCAGCCTGACCCGCTCGCTCGGGCAGGCTGGCCTCGCCGCCCCCTGGACCATCATGAAGTCCAACGGCGGCGTGATGCGCGCCGACGCGGCCGCCGCCAACCCGGTGCAGACCGCCCAGTCCGGGCCGGCCGGCGGAATGCTTGCCGCCGCCGCCTTCGGGGTCCAGGCCGGGCTGCCTGACCTGCTCACCCTCGACATGGGCGGCACCAGCGCCGATGTCGGGGTCATCATCGGCGGCGAGCAGAAGCACACCACCGAGTACGAGATCGAGTGGGGCGTTCCCGCCGCCATCCCCCTGATCGACATCAAGTCCATCGGCGCGGGGGGCGGCAGCATCGCGTGGCAGGATGCCGGCGGCCTGTTGCGGGTCGGGCCGGAGAGCGCCCGCGCCACCCCCGGCCCCGCCTGCTACGGTCTCGGCGGCGTCCGGCCCACCGTAACCGACGCCAACCTCATCCTCGGCCGCATCGACCCGGGCTACTTCCTCGGTGGCCGGATGCGGCTTGACCGCGACCTCGCCGAGGCCGCGCTCGCCCCGCTTGCCGCCGACTCTGGCATGGAGATCGTGGACCTCGCCTCCTCGATCGTCGAGATCGCCAACGAGAACATGGCCAGCGCCATCAAGATGGTCTCGCTCGAGCGCGGCCACGATCCGCGGCGGTTCGCCCTGTTCGCCTTCGGCGGCGCCGGCCCGCTTCACGCCGCCAGCGTCGCCCGCGCCATGCGCATCCCGAAGGTGCTGGTGCCGCTCTACCCCGGCAACGCCTCGGCGATGGGCATGTTGCTGGCCGATCTGCGGGTGGACAAGGTCTGGACCCAGGCATTCCGCTCCACCGCCGTCGATGCCGCGCTGGTCGATCGCCAGTTCTCGCTCATCCGCGACGCCGCCATCGCCGACCTCCGCTCCGAGGGATTCGAGGGAACCCCCGCCATCGCCTATTCCATCAGCATGCGCTACCTCGGCAAGAACTACGAGTTCGACGCGCCGATCCCCGCCGGAACCATCACGGACACCGCCCTGCAGCGGGCGTTCGACGCCTTCGGCGACATCCACGCCGCGCGCTACGGGTATCGGATCGACAACGAGGTGATCGAACTCGTTTCCTTCCGGGTCACCGCCTCCGGCTCGCGGCCGCGGCCGAGGCTGGCCGCCTCGCCCGAGCCGTCTCCTGCCGGTGGGCAGGCCTCCCGCCCGGTCCATTTCCGGGGCATGGGCTTTCTCGACAGCGCCGTTCACCGGCGCTACTCGCTGCCCCCCGGCAGCGTGCTGCCCGGCCCCTGCGTGATCGAGGAAGCCGGGTCCACCACGCTGGTCGAACCGGGCATGACCGCCGAGGTCCTGCCCGACGGCCAACTCGTCATCGCCACCGCCGCCGGAGGGACGAAGGCATGAGCGCCACCGTCGACCCCGTCACGCTGACCGTTATCGAGAACGCCCTCACCTCGACCTGCCGCGACATGGGCGTGACCATGATGAAAACCAGTTACTCGCCGATTTTCAACGAGTCGCTCGACTTCTCCTGCGTCATCTTCGATCCGCTGGGTCAGATGCTGGCGCAGGCGGAGTTCTGCCCCTCCCAGATCGGCACCATCAAGTTCACGGTCACCTGGACGCTGGACGAACTCGGACTCGACGCCTTCGAACCCGGCGACGTGCTGCTCCACAACGACCCCTACCGCGGCTCCGGGCACGTCCCCGAGCACATGATGCTCAAGGGCGTCTTCTGGGAGGGCAGGCTCTTCTGCTTCGTCGCCAACGTCGCCCACATGTCGGAGCCCGGCGCCAAGACTCCGGGCGGCCTCTCCGGCGACGCCACCGAGGTGTTCCAGGAGGGCCTCCTGCTGCCGCCGGTCAAGATCAAGCGCCGCGGCGAGGACGTCGAGGATATCTGGAAGATCATCCTCGCCAACCACCGCACCCCGAAGGTCACCTACGGCGACTTCCGGGCGATGATGGCCTCGCTCGATCTCGCCGAGGAGCGCATGCACGAACTCCTCGCCACCTATGGCGAGGACACCGTCCGGGCTGCCTGCTCCGAACTGCTGGAGGTCGCCGAGCGCCGGATGCGCGCCGAGATCCGGTCCATCCCCCGCGGGGTCTACCACTTCGAGGACGTCATCGAGGACGATGGCATCACCGACCGCTCCTACCCGATGAAGCTCGAGTTAACGGTCGGCGACGGCGAGGTGACCGCCGATTTCACCGGGTCCGCCGAGCAGGCGGTCGGGCCGGTCAACGCCATCTACGCCGTGACCGCATCGGCCGTCTACAACGCCGTCCTGCACCTGACCGACCCGACCATCCCCCGCAACGAGGGCTGCTACCGCCCGTTCACCATCATCGCGCCTCCCGGCACCATCGTGAACTGCGCCTTCCCGGCGCCGGTCGCGGGGGGAAACACCGAAACCAGCCCGCGCATCACCGACATGGTGTTCGGTGCGCTCCAGCATGCCATTCCGGAGCGCATCGTCGCGGCCTGCGGCGGCACCTCGTCGCCCTTCCTCTTCGGCGGCGCGGACCCGGAAACCGGCGACCTCTACGCCCATTTCCACTTCGAGGGAGTGGGCTGGGGTGGCCGCCGCGGCCTCGACGGCAACGACATGGTGGTCACCATCAACGGCAACTGCCGCAACACCCCGGTGGAGGTCTTCGAGACCCGCTACCCGTGTTTCCGCATCGACGGCTACCGGTTGCTGGCCGATTCCGGCGGTCCCGGTCAGTGGCGCGGCGGCCTCGGCGGGGAGCGCGTGCTCACGGTCACCGCGCCGGTGACGGTCAGCGCCCTCCTGAACCGGATGAAGGCCGACCCGTGGGGCGTGCTGGAGGGCGGCAACGGCGCCCACGGCGGCATCTGGGTGGAGCGGACCGGAACGTCCGGGTGGAGGACGTTCGTCGAGGAGTTCGGCACGCTCTCTCCCTCGAAGTTCTCCGGCATCCGGCTCGCGCCGGGCGACCGCGTCAGGATCGTGATGCCCGGCGGCGGCGGCTACGGCGACCCGCGCGACCGGGACCCCGCGCTGGTGCGGCGCGACATCGACAACGGCTTCATCACCCCGGAGCCGGCGGCCGTCGACTAAGGATACCGGGAGGAGGCGCGGTGAGCGGCGAGGCAAGGGAGTCGGATCGCGCCGGCGAATGGATCGTGCCCGATGTCAGCTACGTCGATCCGCAGCGGCTCTTCTGCGCGCTTTGCGGCCGACCCATCGCGCGGCGGTACTGGCGCGTGTCCGGCGACCCGGACGGGCGCGCCTACTGCGAGATCCGCCATGCCGGGATGGATGCCGAGCGCCGTCGGCTCTCCGTTCCGGCGTCCGCCGGGAGCGGCCCGCGAGGCGCCTGAGCCGCGTCCGCTCGCCACCGCGGCGAACAGCCTGCTGTCGTCTCCGGCGGTCTGTTTCGGCCGCGGCGAGAACCTGCCAGCCGTGCTCCGGGATTTTCTTGGTGTACGTACATACCCCCGTGTCACGAGGGGTGTTCACTGCCGGGACAATGCCTGAGACTACCCTCAAGTAACGCGTCGCCGGAGCGCCGGACTTTCGCGGAGGCATCCGTCCCCGGGGAGGATACGGGGACGCGCCGGGCAACGCGGCGGCATGGGTGGCGCAGCGCAGAACGTCGCGCAGGGGGGGAACATGTTTCGGGCGGATGACCCGAGCGCGAGCGGGATTGCTCGCGAAGCGCGTCTCGTCAAACTGCTTCCGCCGCGCATGCCCGCAGGGCATGTGCCGCGCCACCGGCTTGCGGCGCGCCTCGATACCGCCTCGAATCTGCCATTGATTCTCGTCATTGCCCAGGGCGGCTACGGCAAGACCACGCTCCTCTCCTGCTGGGCTGGCATGACCGAGCGCCCCGTCGCGTGGGTCTCCCTCGATCGGTCCGACCGCGGCCTGCGCAACGTGCTGCGCCTGGTGCTGGCCTCCATCCGCCGGGTCGAACCGGAGGCGTGCGCCTCCCTCGCCGACTATCTCGGCGGCGCCCTGGACCTGACGCCCGACGTGGCCGCCGGCGTCTTCACTGACGATCTCGTCCTGCTCTCCCGCGACATCACCCTCGTCCTGGACGATTTCCACGCCGCCGCCGATCACGAGGTCGAGGCCTGGCTGGCCGCGGTCGTGCAGTTTCCGCCGCCCCGCCTGAACCTGCTCATCAGTTCCCGCGAGATGCCCGGAGGCCTTGCCGGGGACCGCCTGACCGCGCTCGGACAGGCTGCGATGCTGACCGACGCCGATCTGCGCTTCACCGTCGATGAGATCGCCGCCGCCCTGCCGGCCGGCCTGCCCGCCCGGGCTCCGGACGTGCTGGCCCGCACCGGCGGCTGGGCCGCTGGCGTGCGCGCCCTCGGTCTCGCCAGCGAAGCGGGCGGCAGCATCCCCGGCAGCGTGCGCGCCTACCTTGCGTCCGACATCCTCTCCGGGCGGCCTCCCGAGTTGGTCGCCCTGCTGGAGGATGTGTCCGCCGTCGAGCGGGTGACCCCCGCGCTCGCCGCCGCCATGTCCCGGTTCGGCATCGCCGCCCCCGAGGCGTTGCGGTTGCTCGAACAGGCCGAGCGATCCGGCCTGTTCGTCGCGCGGCTCGGCAGCAGCGGCTGGTGGCGCGTTCACCCCCTGCTGCGCGAGGCGCTCGCCGCCGAGCAGATCCAGCGCGACGGTCCCGATCCCGGCCGGCAGGCCCAGCGGCGCGCCAGCCAGTGGTACGCCAGCAACGGCATGATGCCCGAGGCGGTGGATCTCGCCCTGCGGGCCGGCAGCCCCGAACTCGCCGCCGAAACGATCGTCGCCCGCGTCATGGAGTGGCTCTCGAGCGGGTGGACCGGGTCGCTGGACTGGATCGAGCGGTTGCCCGCCGAGGATGTCGACTCCCGTCCGGAACTGCTCGTGGCGCGGGCCAGCAGCCTGCTCACCCTCGCGAACCTCACCGGCTCGCTCGCGGTCTGCGATCAGGCCGAGCGATTGCTGGACGAGCGCGATCCCCTCCGGACGGACCCGTACCTGAACACCCTCCGCTGGGAACTCGTTCAGTTGCGGGCTTCGGCGGCCAACCAGGGCGCGCCTGCGCGTGTGGACACCAGCGAGCTCCGTAGATTGATGGATGGCCCGCCCGGGGTCAGCAGGCGCGCCCGCGGCTATGGCGTCACGCTCTGGGGCATGCGCAAGATCCTCGCGGGGGAGTGGGCCGAGGCGCGGCCGCATGTCGAGGCCATCGCCGCCGAGAATGTGGAACGGGCCGACGATTTCTCCTTCCATACTGCCTGGACGCTGGCCGGCTTCGACCTGCGCAACGCCGACCTCGACTCCTGCCGCCACTGGATCGGGGTGGCCCGGCGAATCTGCGCGGAGGGTGGCCATGAACTCCGGGGCCACTGGCTCGCCAACATCGAGTCGAGTTTTCTCCTCGAAACCGACGATCTCGATGCGGCGCTGAGTCTGATCGAGCAGGCCCTGCCGGTCGCGCCCGGCATCATGTTCCGGCCGAAGCACGACATGTCCATGAAGGCCGCCTCGATCCTCGTCGGCGGTGA
>JBJTKE010000132.1:0-2554 GCA_046096285.1 Chloroflexota bacterium | reverse complement strand
CTCGCGCAGGGACCGCGGCACCGACCGCAGCGCATCCTCGCTGAGCGACGCCACCAGCGGGATGATCATGATGCCCACCGCGATGCCCGCCGCGAGGGCGCTGAACGGGCCGATCTTGGGAAAGAGCGGCTTGAGCACCTCCGGCCGAATGAACGTGACCGCGAAGAAGCCGTAGACGATGGTCGGCACGCCAGCCAGTAGTTCGAGCGCGGGCTTCAGCACGTTCCGCGCCCGCGGGCTCGCGTACTCGCTGAGATACACCGCGCTGAGAAGGCCCAGCGGCAGCGCCACCAGCAGCGCGATCAGCGTGATCCAGAGGGTGCCCGCCACCAGCGGCAGGACGCCGTACTCCGGGGTCTTGAAGAGGGCGGTCCACTTCGTCCCGAACAGGAACGACGTCAGCGACACCTCGCGGAAGAACTCGAACGCCTGCTCGGCCAGGATCAGCACGATCCCGAGCGTCGTCAGGATGGATACCATCCCGCAGACGAACAGGATCGCCCCGATCACCCGTTCCCCGGCGCTGTGCGCGGCGCGCCCGGTGAGATCGATCGCCGGCCGCTCCCCGGCGGTTGCTGGATTGCTGCTCACACCCGGCGCCCTCCTCACTGGCAGACTGGCCCGCGGCGACGCCCGCCGCAGGAGATGGTCCCGGGCCGCCCGCCAGCGGCGGACGGCCCGGGAACCGATGGAGCCGCGGCAGGTCGCGGGCGCGGTCGCCGCTTCGAGATCCGCCAGGTCTGCCGCGTACGCCTCATCCGGCGACGCGACGAACCCGACTTCCGGCGCGATCTCGGGCGCGTTCTCGATGTAGAACTTCAGGAACTCCTGGATCTCCGGGCGCTCGAGGCTCGCCTTCTTGGCGTAGACGTACAGCGGGCGGCTCAGCGGCGTGTAGGTCCCGTCCTGGATCGCCTCGGTCGTCGGCTCGACGCACCCGGCCCCTCCGTCGATCGCCACCGCGTTGAGCGTGTCCTGGTTCTCCTCGAAGTAGGCATGGCCGAAGTAGGCCAGCGCATTCTCGTCGTTCGCCACGCCCTCGACCAGCACGTTGTCATCCTCGGACGGCGTGAAGTCCTCGCGGATATCGTCCTCGCCAAGAATGGTCTCGACGAAGTAGTCGAACGTGCCGGAGTCGGTGCCCGGGCCGTAGAGGTTGATCGTTTCCGCCGGCCACTCCGCGTTCAGGTCGGCCCAGGTCATCGCCGGGTTGTCCTTCTGCCACAGCAGTTTCAGGGCATCGACGTTCAGGCAACTGATGAACGTCGTGTTTTCGTTGACCACCACGGTCAGCCCGTCGTAGGCGACCTCCAGTTCGAGGTACTCCACCCCGGCCGCCGCGCAGGCCGCGGCCTCCTCGTCCTTGATCGAGCGCGAGGCGTTCTGGACGTCGGTCTCGCCAGCGCAGAAGCGCTCGAACCCGCCGCCCGTGCCCGAGATGTCGACGCTGATCCGCACGTCGGGCGCGGCCGCGTTGAACTCCTCGGCCATCGCCTGCGTGATCGGACCGACCGTCGAGGAACCGTCCGACACGATCTCGCCGGTCAACCCCGAGAGATCCGACTCCTGCGCGAACGCCACGCCCCACGCGCCGCCGCACAGCATCGCCGCCAGCGCCACGCTCGCCGCCCCACGCGCGGCCCCGTTTCGTCCGATGCCCATTGCCACACCTCCCGTTCGTTTCCGGTTCCCGCCCGGCCCCCGCGGGCCCGGCCTCGCTGTCACTGGCGACCGAAGCCGGTCAGCCGTCGGAACCCTGTTCGTTCCGCCGTTCAATCGGCGCCGCACCGGACCCGTCCACCGCAAACCGGTAGCCGCGCCCGTAGGCCGTCTGGATCGGCGGCGGCCGCATCCCGGCAGCCGCGAGCTTGCCCCGCAGCCATGAGATGTGCACATCCACCGTTCGTTCGTCGACGATCGACTCCTCGCCCCAGATGCGGTCCAGCAGTTCCGTCCTGCTGAAGATCCGGCCCGGTTCCATCGCCAGCGTGGCCAGCAGCCCGAACTCCTTCGGGCGAAGCGCAAGCTCCCTGCCGCCCACCGCGGCCCGCTGGCGGTCCAGTTCGACCGCCAGGTCGCCGCGCTGGATGGCGACCGGCGGCTTCGCCCCCGGCGCCGCCGACCGCCGGATCGCCGCGCGCACCCGGGCCAGCAGTTCGCGCATCACGAACGGTTTCACGATGTAATCGTCCGCGCCGAGTTCCAGGCCGTCCACGCGGTCCTGTTCGCCGCCGCGGGCCGTCAGCATCAGCACCGGCGCCTGCGACACCTCGCGCACGCCCCGCAGCACCTGGAATCCATCGAGTCCCGGCAACATCACGTCCAGCAGGTACAGGCTGACCTCGCCTGCCTCCCGGCGCGCCGTCTCAAGTCCTCGGAGACCGTCGGCCGCGACCTCCACCCGGTAGCCGTCGCGCTCCAGGTTCCACGACAGCGTGCTCCGGAGCACGGGGTCATCCTCGACGACCAGCACCAGAGGACTGTGTGGTCCCGGCGTGCGGCGCTCCCGTGCGGGCAGGGGAGATGGGGCGTTCAGGGCGTTCGTCTCCATGCC
>JBJTKE010000131.1:0-30493 GCA_046096285.1 Chloroflexota bacterium | reverse complement strand
TCATCCGGGATGGCTTCATCGACCAGCGACAACGTGTGTTCGTAGAGATCGCGGGACACGAATAACCCGGCTCGGACAAGGTCGATCAAGAGGGGTTGAGCGAATGGAATGAGGTTGAGCTGGCGGGCCAATACGACCAGTCCGAACGAGCCAACGATCTCGATGCCGTTCCGCTGCGCGATTTTCCTCCCGTTCAGGTCGTCGATGACCAATCGCTTTATCGGCCCTTCGGGCGCCAATGCAATCGCCGCCCGTTCTCCGGCATCGAGAGATCCATCCAGCTCGCGTTCCCGGTGAGCGAGGAGACGCGGATCCACCGTGATCCAGGTTGGCAGCGCAGGGATGGAGGGAGTGATTTCTTCGAGGACGACCTGCGGAATTACGACCTCCTCGAAGAGTTGGCCGAACAGGTCGAGTTGTCCAATGCTGGCGAATGCAATGTGTGGGCTTGCATCGGCAATCGCGACTACCCCGTTCATTCTCCGGAGAGGATTGCGCCGAACTTCCGGACCTCCTCATCCAGTTCTTCAGGGGAGTACCGGAAGTGAGGGATGCCGTTTTCGCCAGCGAAGCGTGCGAAGGCGAGGTAGTCCATGCCGAGCAGTCGTGCACCCTTGCCGGTGGAAATGACGGCGCGTCGATAAAGGTCGAGAACGGTGATCTCCCGCAGTCGCTGCTCCAGCGAATCGCCGTCGGCTTCGAGGAGTTCGACGATTTCCGAATCGAGAGGAACGTTTGTGATGCTCATGGCAAGACTCCTGAGCACGCCTCGCTGCGTTCGCCGCCAATGATAGCCCCGGGCGCGGCTGGGGCCACGTCCGGGGCTGCTGGGAGGGCTCGTGAAAAGCGCTACCGGACGATGTTCACCAGCCGGCCGGGGACGTAGATCACCTTGCGCGGCTCCGCGCCGGCGAGGGCTTCGGCCACCTTCGGGGCCGCGAGGGCGGCGGCGACGGCCCCGGATTCGGGCTCGTCGGCGGGGAGCATCAGGCGGTCGCGGACCTTGCCGGTGACCTGGACGACGACTTCGACCAGCGACTCGGCGACCATCGCCTCGTCGTATGCCGGCCACGACTGCTGGTGGACGCTATAGGGCATCCCCAGCCGCTCCCAGAGTTCCTCGGCGACATAGGGGGTGCTGGGGGCCATCAGCAGGACGAGGGTCTCCACGGCCTCGCGCCAGGCGGGGGTGCCTGCGAGCGGGGTGTCCTTCTGGCGCATCAGTTCGTTCACGAACTCGATCAGCGCGGCGACCATCGTGTTGAACTGGAACTCGTCGAGGTCGGTGGTCACCCGCTGGATGGTCTAGTGGGTGAGGCGGCGGAGGGCGGCCTGATCCTCGGCGGGGGCGGTTCCGGCGGTCCCGCCGGTCCCGTTCGCCGCGGTCTCGGTGACGACCGTCCAGGCGCGGCGGAGGAAGCGCTCCATGCCCTGCAGGCCGCGGCTGTTCCACGGGCCGCCCTGCTCCCACGGGCCGAGGTACATGAGGTGGAGGCGCAGGGTGTCCGCGCCGTGCTGCCGCACGACCTCGTCCGGGGAGACCTGCGTGCCCCGGCTCTTGGACATCTTGGTGCCTTCCTCGGAGAGGATCATGCCCTGGTTGCGGAGCCGCAGGAATGGCTCGCCGTGGTCGATCAGCCCGAGATCGCGGATCACCTTCGTGAAAAAGCGGGCGTAGAGCAGATGCAGGATGGCGTGCTCGATGCCCCCGCAGTAGAGATCGACCGGGGCCCACTTGCGGACCTTTTCGACGTCGAAGGGGCCGTTCATGAAGTCCGGCGAGGCGTAGCGGAACCAGTACCACGAGGAGTCCACGAAGGTGTCCATCGTGTCGGTTTCGCGCCGGGCCGGGCCGCCGCACGTCGGGCAGGCCGCGTGCAGGAAGGCCTCGTGGCTGACCAGCGGGGATTGGCCGGTGGGGGTGAACTCGGCGTCCAGCGGCAATTGCACCGGGAGTTGGTCGTCCGGCACGGGTTGCATGCCGCAGGCGTCGCAGTAGATCACCGGGATCGGGGTGCCCCAGTAGCGCTGGCGGGAGATGAGCCAGTCGCGCAGGCGGTACTGCACCTCGGCCTTGCCGCGGCCGCTCTTCTCGACCCAGGCGATGATCTCGGGGACGGACTCCGGCACCCGCTTGCCGGTGAAGGGACCGGAATTGACGAGGATGCCGTCGCCGGCGTAGGCCTCGGTCATGGTGGCGGGGTCCAGATCGGGTTCGCCCTCGGGCTGGACGACGACCACGATGGGCAGATCGAAGGCGCGGGCGAACTCGAAGTCGCGCTGGTCGCCGGAGGGGACGGCCATGATCGCGCCGGTGCCGTAGCCCATCAGCACGTAGTCGGCGATCCAGACGGGGATCCGCTCGTCGGTGACGGGGTTGATGGCGTAGCCGCCGGTGAAGACGCCCGTCCTCGGCCTGGATTCGTCGGTGGTCTGCCGCTCGATCTCGGACTGGCGGCGGGCCTGGTCGATGTAGGCCTCGACCTCGGCGCGGCGGTCCTCGGTGGTGATCTTCGGCACCAGCGGATGCTCGGGGGCGAGCACCATGAAGGTGGCGCCCCAGAGGGTGTCGGGGTGGGTGGTGAAGACCTCGAGGCCGTCTCCGGTTTCCAGCTGGAAGGTCAGGCGGGCGCCCTCGGAGCGGCCGATCCAGTTGCGCTGCATGGTCTTGACCCGCTCGGGCCAGTCGAGCGCCTCGGCCTCGTGCAGCAGTTCCTCGGCGTAGTCGGTGATGCGGAAGTACCACTGCTCGAGATCGCGCTTGGCGACCTCGCTGCCGCAGCGCTCGCAGATGTTGCCGTCGATGACCTGCTCGTTGGCGAGCACGGTCTGGTCCTTCGGGCACCACCAGACCGAGCCCTTGGCCTTGTAGGCGAGCCCCTTTTCGAGCATCCGCAGGAAGAGCCACTGGTTCCAGTGGTAGTACTCCGGGGTGCAGGTGATGATCTCCCGCGACCAGTCGATCATCGCGCCCATCTGGCGGTACTGCTCTTCCATGGCGGCGATGTTGTCGAAGGTCCACGCCGCGGGGTGGATGTTGTTGCGGATGGCGGCGTTTTCGGCGGGGAGGCCGAAGGCGTCGAAGCCCATCGGGAACAGCACGTTCCAGCCGCGCATCCGCTGGAGGCGGGCGTAGGCGTCGGGGATGGCGAAGGCGTACCAGTGGCCGACGTGGAGGATGCCGGAGGGATAGGGGTACATGGTGAGCGAGTACCACTTCCTGCCGGGGGCGGCGTCGTCGACCTTGTAGAGGTCGTCGGCGGCCCAGCGGTCGCGCCACTTGGCTTCGACGAGGCTGGCGTCGTAGCGGTCGGCTCGCTCGGTGCTGGCGGTGTCGGGGGCGGTCACGGCAGGGATTCCCTCGCGTCGGTCGGTTCCGGCTGGGCCAAGTATCGGGCATCGGGGCTGGCCGCGGGCGGGCGGCCGCGGGCAAGCAAAACCCCCCGTCCCGCTGGGGATCGGAGGGTTCCTCGGTGGTGGAGCTGAGGGGACTCGAACCCCTTACCTCAACACTGCCAGTGTTGCGCTCTCCCGGATGAGCTACAGCCCCGGGCGGGAAGCACATTCCTCGACACACCGTCTCGGGGAAGGCGCGGGGAGTATAGGATGGGCGCGCGGGGAGCGTCAACCGGAATCCGGACCGGCCGGGGGGCGCCCGCGCCGCCGGCGCCGGCGGGCGGCACGCCGCACGATCGGGCGGATTGCGGGAGGGCAGGCATGAGGCTGGGCAACGGTGGAAACGCGGCAATCGCGGTCGCGGCGGCGTTCGCGGCCGCGCTCGCCGGGGAGAACCCGGCGGCCGCCGAAGCGCCGCGGCCCGCCGTGTGCGAACCGGCCTACGTCGATCACTGCGTGCCGCCCCCGTGGGTGGCCGCGGACATCGACTGCTCGGCGCTCTACGAGGCGGGCATCCGCTCGGTGCGGTTGGCCCGCATCGGCTGGGACCCGCACGGCCTCGACGATGACGCCGACGGCTACGGCTGCGAGGGCATCTGGGGCTGGTAGCGGCCGTGCCCGGTCGCTGCCGGTGGTACCATCCCGGCCCGCGCGCGGGCGCTCGCGAAGGAGGGCGTGGTGGACGGTTCGGACCTCGCGGTGTTCCTCGTCGTCATCCTGTTGCGGCTGATCGTGCCGCTGTTCATCCCCCTGTTTCCGCTGCCGGCGGTGATCCTCTCGCTGGTCATCGACGCGGTGGACCAGACCGTCTTCCAGACGTTCACCAGTGCGCCGCTGGACGGCTACCAGAGCTACGACAAGGCGCTCGACATCTACTACCTGACGATCGCCTTCCTTTCGACCTTCCGCAACTGGGAAAACCTCAAGGCGTTCGAGGCGAGCCGCTTCCTGTTCTACTACCGGCTCGTCGGCGTGGTGCTGTTCGAGGCCACCAGGCTGCGCGCCCTGCTGCTGTTCTTCCCCAACACCTTCGAGTACTTCTTCATCTTCATGGAGGCGGTCCGCACCCGCTGGAATCCGAAGCGGATGGCCGCGGCGGGCGTGGTGCTGGCCATGTGGGCGATCTGGGTCTTCATCAAGATCCCGCAGGAGTACTGGATCCACATCGCCAAACTGGACACCACCGACGCCATCAAGACGCAGGTCTTCGGCGTCAGCCCGGACGCCAGCTGGGGCGAGGCGGTGGCCAGCAACCCGCTCGGGCTGCTGGGCATGGCTTTCGCGCTGGCGTTGCTGGTCTTCGCCGTGCGCACGGTCAGCGCCGGCTCGATTCCCCCGGCCGACCGCACCGGGGTCTCGCTGCGCATCCGGCAGGCGGACCTCGACGTCACCGAAGCCGAGGCGCGGCAGGCGCAACTGGCCCGCGCCGACGACATCCTCCAGCAGGGCTTCTGGGAGAAGATCGCGCTGGTGACGCTCACCGGCATGATCTTCACGCACATCCTGCCCGGCGTCGGCGCGAGCACCCTGCAGTTGTTCGCCGGCACCGTGATCCTGGTCTTCGTGCTGACCGCCGTCTCCGAGTGGTTGCAGCGGCGGGGGGTGGATTGGCGCTCCTCGGTCACGCAGTTCGCCGCAACCCTGCTGGTCAGCGGGGTGACCGTCTGGGCGATGACCTGGGCGCTGCCCGGCGACTGGTTCCGGATCCCGGCGCAGGCGCGGGCGGGCGTGCTGCTGCTGGTGCTGCTGATGTCGTTGATCGTCACCCTCTACGACCGGTTCCGCCCCTTCTACCTGGCGCGGCTGGACCGGCAGCGGGCGTTGGCCGGCGGCATCGCCGACGGATTGGCGCGGGGGGGATCGTGAGGACCGCCGGCCCCGGGAGGGAGAGAGCGTGGACATGAGCGACGGCGGGGCCGGAACCGCGCGGCGGGAGACCGACGAGATCGTGCGGCGGTTCGAGCGCGTGGCGGCGGCGCGCGACGGCGCGGTCGGCGAGGGGCGGCAGTTGATCCGGCTGGCCGCCAACAGCGTGCGCGCCACCCACCGGGGGGAGACGGCCGAGGCCCGGGCGCTGCTCGACGAGGCGCTTGGCCGGCTGCGGGCGCTCGCGGACGGGCTTCGGGAGTTCCCCAGCGTCTACTGGGCGGGGTACGTGCAGGATGCGATGAAGGAGGTCGCGGAAGCGGCGATCACCGCCGCCATCGTGACCGGCAAGCCGGTCCCGGGGCCGGCTGAGCTGGGCGTCGAGGATGCGGCCTACCTCAATGCGCTGGCCGAGGCGGCCAGCGAACTGCGCCGGCAGACCCTCGACCGGCTTCGCGCCGGTGATCTCGCCCGCGCCGAAGCCCTGCTGGGGACGATGGACGACATCTACGCGGCGCTGGTCACGGTGGACTTTCCCGACGCCATCACCGGCGGCCTGCGCCGGACGACGGACCAGTTGCGGGCGGTGCTGGAGCGCACGCGGGGCGACGTCACCGTCGCCGTGGTGCAGGGCCGGGTGGAACGGGCGCTGCGGGATGCGCTCGGCGCGGGGTTCGAGGGATTCGCCGCCGCCCCGGGCCAGGACGCGGGCGACGCCGGCCCCGATCCGGACTGAACGACGAGGGGGGAAGCGCCGGTGCGCCTCCCCCCATGCATCACCCGCGGGGCGGGCGATCAGTGATCGCGCTTGTCGCGGCGCTCGTCCTTCAGGTCGTGCTTGGCGTCGCGCTCGTCCTTGCGGGCCTTCTTCAGGTCCTTGTCGTCGCCGCTGTCACGCGCGTCGCGGTGGTCGTGCTTCGCGTCCTTGTAGTCGTCGTGGGCCTTCTTGACGTCCTTGTCTGGCATGGCGACTGATTCCTCCCGCTGGGCGTTCTGCTCGCGGCGACCGTGCGCCGCGCCCCCGCGGCCGTTGCCGGGGGATTCGACGCACCCTCAACCGGGTGCGGCAACAGTCTTTCACCGGGACTGGAGGGCCGCCTCGCGCCAAACGGGGGATTTTCGGGCGATTCCGCCGGCCTGTCCCGGCGCGACGCCGGTTTCCGCACGTCCTGCCTGCGGGTGCTCCCCCGGCGCTCACCCGCTCCTCGCGGCTCCCGTTGCCCCGGCGGAGCGGCCGCCGTGGCCCGGTTCTTCTGCGGCCGGCCCGGGGATGGGCGGAAACCGCCGTTGCTCGCGCCGCTCTGGCCTCCGCACAAGAAACGGGCGAAGCGCCCGGAGACGCCTCGCCCGTGCATCCGGACCGGGTCCGTTCTAGTCGCGGCGATCCTCGCGGCGCTCCTGCCGGAGGTCGTGCTTCTCCTCGTGGACTTCCTGGCGGGCGTCCGCGAGATCGGTGCCGGGAACGCCGGCCTGGGCGTCGCGCAGGTCCTGCTTGGCGTCCTGCACGTTGTCCTGCGCGTGCTTCACATCGTGGTCGGGCATGATCCTGCTCCTTTGCTCCACTTTCAGCCCCTCCCGGCAGGCGTGCGCCGCTTGCCCGGGCGGGAACGAGAGGGCACCTATTCAAGGACCCCCATACACCATGGCAGATTGGCTGCGGGGGGGGAATCCCCCGAACCGGGTCAAAACCGGGGGATACGGGGCATCCGGGTTACGGGGCGGGGGCGAACTCGAGCGCGGCTTCCTCCACGCCGGTGACGGGCGAACCAGTGGTCACGCCGTGTTCGGCCATCCAGCCCGCGGGAACCTCGAGGACGTAGCGGACCGGGATCGGCGAGGCGGCGCTCTGGCGATCCGCGTCGGCGGTGCCGGCGGGATCGGGGCAGAAATCCTGCGCTGCGCCGACGACCTGCGTCCCGTCGATCCAGATGATGTCGAGGCAGAAGCGCATGCCCTTCATCCAGAACCGCTGGATCGAAGGCTCGCCGGCGATGAAGAGCATCCCGGTGCCCTCTTGAAGGCCGGGGCGGTACCCGAGCCCGCGGGCGCGGGCATCAGGCGCAACCGCCACATCCACCACGAGCGACTCCCCGCCGACGGTGACGCTGGTGGTCGGCAATTCGGGGAACTGCATCTGCCATGGCGGCCGGATGCCCACCTGCAGCAGGACCGAGAGCAGCAACATCGCCCCCGCGGCGATGCTGAAAGCGCCGGTGCGGCCCGGCATCGGGGGAACGGGTGTGGGAGTCTGATTGCGGTTCGGGAGCATCGCCTGGACCTCGCTTGCGTCGTCTCGTTCGTGCGCCGGGGGAGGATACCCCGTTCGCTCACCGCCCGGTCAGCCGCCGGCGAGCATGGACAGCAGCATGGCCACGCCGGGAACGCCGTCGACCGCGGCGTCGGCCGCGGCGGCCACGCGCTCCGGCGTCTCGGGGCCGAGCACGGCGATGGAGAGGGTGGCGACGCCATCCCGCTCGCGGGCGGCGCGGAGGGCGTCGAAGGCGTCGATGTCGGTCACGTCGTCGCCGAGGAAGATGGCCCCCCGCAGGCCCCGCTCGCGGATGAGGCCGGCGACGGCGGTGCCCTTGTCGACCCGGACCGGCGGCCGCAGTTCGAGGATGGCGCGGCCCTCGGTCACCTTCAGGCCGTGGCGCGCGGCGGCGGCGGCGACCGCGGGCTGCACCAGGGCCCGCGCGGCGGCGTGGTCCGGCGCGAGCCGGTAGTGGACCGTGCCGGTCAGCCCCTTGTGCTCCACCAGCAGCCAGCCGCCGGCGTGGCCGGCGAGGGCGGCCTCGACTTCGGCGAGGGCGGCGGCGACGCGCTCCTCCGCTCCGGCCGCCAGCGGATGGGGCGACCAGACCCCGCCCTCGAGCCGCTCCATGCCGTGGTTGCCGATGTAGAGCAGGTCCGGGATGCCGACCATCCGCGACGCGGAGGCGGTGGTGCGCCCGGAGACCGCGGCGACGAGCGCCAGCTGCCCGAGCAGGCGGCGCAGGCTGGCCCGCATCGCCGGGGAGACGACGGCGGCGTCCGGGGTGGGAGCGATCTCGCTGAGGGTGCCGTCGATGTCGCAGAGGAGGCCGGCCGGCTCACGGGCGAGCACGTCGCGGCAGCGGGAAAGCAGGTCGCCGACGGGCGAGGGGGCGGCCGGGGTCATGGGCGGGTCCTCCGGGGCGATGCCGCGGTCATCCGGCGTCGTAGCTGTAGATGCGCCAGTCCGCGCCGCTGACGAAGAGGTCGAGGATTTCGCCGCGCTGGTCGATGGCGACATGGTAGGTGACGTCGGGCGGGGTGCCGGGCGGGCCGAACGGGTCGGTCGGGGCGTTCAGCCGGACGATCAGGCCGCTGGCCGGTTCGAGCAGGGAGTCATCGGGGTAGCCTGCGGCGAGCAGGACGTCGCGCAGGCGCCCGAAGTCGATGCGGTCGAGGGGCAGGGTGACGACCGCGCGGGGGTCGAGTTCGGCGGGGGTGGTCTGGCGGGTGTCGCTGGAGAAGAAGGCCTGTGCGGTATCGGAGTAGAAGCGGCCCTCCCAGCGGAAGGCGTTCTCCAGCGGGGTGCAGCCGACCCGGATGGCGACGAGGCGGGCGTCGGCGCGCCAGTCGCGGGCGCGCTCGAGGGCGTCCTGGACGCCGGTGGTCCATTCTCCGGCGATGCCGGCGACGTCGCCGACGGCGAGGCGGCCGTCCTCGCAGCGCAGGCGCTGGCGGGGAGTCGGGGTCGGTTCTGGGGTCGGAGTCTCCAGTAATGCGGTCGGAGCGGGCTCGGGCGCGCCGAGTCCGCTGCATCCCGCCAGCAGCAGGAGCGCCGCGAAGGCGGGCGCCAGGACCCGGAGGCGCGAGAGGCGAACGTTCATGGGCCACATTGTAGCGACTCCGCTGACGGGGGCGGGCGCGCCCGCCGCGCCCGCCCCGGGGCTGGCCGCTATACTCCCGGAGAACCCCGGAGGATTGGCGGGCGGCGCAGGCCGCCGGGACCAGGCGGAGCGAGGATGCACCTCTACAACACGATGAGCGGCGAACTCGAGAAGTTCACGCCGCGTGACAATGCCGTCAAACTCTACGTGTGCGGCGTCACCCCGTATGACACGACCCATGCCGGCCACGCATTCACGTTCCTGACCTTCGATATCCTGGTGCGGGTGCTGCGCCACAAGGGATACGACGTCACCTACGTCCAGAATGTGACGGACATCGACGACGACATCCTGCGCAAGGCGAAGGAGGTCGGGTCCACCTGGCGGGAACTCGGCACGTCGGAGACGAACAAGTACCTGGCCGACATGACCGCGATGAACTGGGCGCCGCCGGATCACTATGTGCGGGCCACCGATTTCGTGCCGGACATGATCGCGATGTCCGAGGAACTGATCCGCAAGGGCCACGCCTACGAGAAGAACGGCAGCGTCTACTTCCACGTCGCCTCCGATCCCGGGTTCGGCAAGTTAAGCCACATCCCGCGAGCGGAGATGCTGGCGATCGCCAACGAGCGGGGCAACACGCCGAACGACCCCAACAAGAAGGACCCGCTGGACTTCGTGCTGTGGCAGGCCGCCGCGCCCGGCGAGCCAACCTGGGAGTCTCCCTGGGGTCCGGGCCGCCCGGGCTGGCACATCGAGTGCAGCGCCATGTCCAGCAACCTGCTGGGCACGACCATCGACATCCACGGGGGAGGGTTCGATCTGGTGTTCCCCCACCACGAATGCGAGATCGCCCAGAGCGAGAATGCGTTCGGCGTGGAACCTTTCTCCCGCTGGTGGATGCACGCCGGCATGGTCGAGTACCAGGGCGAGAAGATGAGCAAGTCGCTCGGCAACCTCGTCCGCGTCGGGGACGTGCTGCGGGACTACCACCCGGACGCCCTGCGGCTCTACCTGTTCAGCCATCACTACCGCCCGGCCTGGGAGTACTTCGACGAGGAACTCGACGACTGGGCGGCGGTGGCCGACGACCTGCGGGAGGCCGCGGGCTTTCCGGCCTACGGGCTGGAGAGCGAGGTGGACGTCGCGCCGCTGCGGGAGCGCTTCCTGAACGCGATGGACGATGACCTCAACACCCCGGCGGCGATCGCCGCGCTGCGCGAAATCGGGCAGGCGATTCTCGAGGCCCCGGAGGAGGACGACGTCCGGGCCGCGCAGGACGCGCTCCGCGAACTCGGCGACCTGCTGGGGTTGACGCTCGAGCCCCGCTGAGCCGCGGACCGGGCCCGATCGCGCGCTGACCCGGCCCCCCGCACCCGATGCACTACGTCGGGAGACCCCGTTTCCGCCGCCGCGGAAACGGGGTCGTCGCTTGCCCGCCTTGCGGGTGGCGGCCGGGCGTCCGGCTGACCGCCCCGCGCGGCCGGAAACCGGCGCATGCGCTGCTCTTGACGAAGGGGAACGCATGTTCTATATTGTTGCTCCCGGAAGGGCGGAATCCGCGAAACCGGGATGCAGGCGAGGGCCGATGTGGTACGCTGACGGGACGCCCGCCACGGTGGCGGGCCAGGTGAATATGCCTTTCTGCTCCGCGGACGGGGCCGGCGCGCAACCCGGCCTGAGGTCTCGCGGGGCAAGCCCATGGAGAGGAGGTCCCGTTGCGCGCTGATGAACGTGCGCCTCGCACGTACGAATTGATGGTGATCCTGCACCCCGAAGTCACGGAAGAAGACCTGCCCGGCGCGATCGACCGGGTGGCGGGGTACGTGGCGTCCGCCGGGGGCGTGCTGAGCGAGACGTTGCGGGATTCCCCGTGGGGACGTCGCCGGCTCGCCTACCCGATCCGCCACGCCAGCCGGGATCTGCGGGACGGCTTCTACGTCGTCTACCACTACGATCTGGCCCCGGACAAGGTGACCGTGGTCGAGCGCGACCTGAAGCTCGACGACCAGGTGATCCGGTACCTGGTGACCAACTACGAGCCGCAGCCGGTCGATCCTCGCGTGCTCGAGCAGCAGGAGATCGACGCGGAAGACGCCGCCGCCGCCGCCTACGTCGCGGCGCAGGCCACCGTGGCCGCCGCCGCGAAGGCGGAAGCCGCGGCCGAGGCCGCCGAGGCGTCCGCGGACAGCGACGATGAGGCGTCGGCCGACGACGAAGCCGAAGCGGCGGCCGAGAGCGAAGCCGAGGCCGAGGCGAATGCGGAAGCAGAAGCGGAATCCGAGGAGTAACACAGGAGCACTCGATGGCGGGATTGAGCAAGATCACCCTGGTCGGAACCTTGTTGAACGAGCCCCGGTCGTCACAGACCAACTCCGGCATCGCGCTGACCAGGTTCGTGGTCGAGGTCGAGCGGGAAGTCCGGGGGCAGGGTCTGAGCCAGAGCCAGGGTGCGCCCGATTTCGTCACCGAAAAGTTCTCGGTGGCCGTGTTCGGCCAGACCGGAGCGGCGCTGTCGCAGCGGTTCGCCAGCGGCGACATGCGGCTCGGAACCCGGCTGCTGGTGATGGGACGGTTCGAGTACCGGGAGCGGCAGGATCAGTTCGGCGATCAACTCCCCATGGAGGTGACCGCCGACGAGGTCCACGATCTCGGCCCGGACACTGATGGATCGTCGCGGCCGTCCGCCGGTGGCTCGACCCCCTGCCGCATGGTGGTGGTCGGAAACCTCGGGCGCGATCCCGAGGATCGGCAGACTTCGTCCGGCGCGCGGGTGGTGAACTTCAGCGTGGCGGTCAGCCGGCCGGTGTCCCGGCAGGCTCCGCAAGGCGAGGAAAACACCAACTGGTTCCGGATCGCCGGCTGGGACAACGTGGCCGACCGCATGACCAAGCTCCGGGACATGGGGGCCCTGGTCAAGGGCCAGAAGGTGCTGGTGGAGGGGCAATTCTCCACCCGCCAGTGGACAGACAACGCCGGCCAGCAGCGAACCGATCTCGAGGTTCGGGCGAGGGACTTCGAGTTGCTCGGCGGCCGGGACCAGTCGGCCAGTTCCGGCGGCTACGGCCAGGGCGACACCTCCCGCGGCTCGTACGGCGGCGGCGGGGGCCGGCAGGGCGGCGGCGGCCGGGACGGCGGCTATGGCAACGAGGGCAATTCCTCCGGCCGCGGCGGCCGGCGGGACGAGGATTTCAGCCCGCAGGACGTGGACGACATCCCGTTCTAGCGGGCGCTGACACGACGACTTGAACGGCGCCGCGGCACGGCCGGGCGCCGCAGGGAGAGAGCGAGCGATGACGGACGATCAGCGGATGGGCGGTGAGGGCGAAGCGCCCCGGTCGCGGTTCGGCGGCGGCGCGCAGGGCGGCAGGCCCGGCGGCGGCTCCGGTGGCCGGTCGGGCGGCCCGCGGCGCGGCGGCGGCGGCGGCGGCCGCGGGTTCGGGCGCCGGAAGGTGTGCCCGTTCTGCATGGACAACATCGCCGAGGTCGACTACAAGGACATCGCGCGTCTGCGCCGGCACATCTCCGAGCGCGGCAAGATCGAGCCGCGCCGCAAGCAGGGCACCTGCGCGAGGCACCAGCGGTCGGTGACCGTCGCCATCAAGCGGGCCCGGCACGTCGCGCTACTGCCGTTCACCACCGGCTCCACCCGCTAGCGGGACGGCCGGCCCAGGACGATTTGGCGCCGGCGGCGGGGAGACGGCTTCGTCTCCCCGCTCCGGCGTTCCGGCCCTCGGCGGGGAGGGCGCGACGGGAGCGGGCGCCGATGTTCAGCGATTTGCGGCGGCGGGCGGGTTCCGGCAAGCAGCAGCCCGCGACGCCTCCGGTGAAGAAACCGCGGATCTCCCGTCACGAGCGGGATCAGCGCCGCGAGCGCCTGCTGCGCATCGGCATGGCCGTCGCATTCGGGCTCGTCGTGCTTGTGCTCGCGGGCGGAGCCATCAACGAGTACCTGCTCAAGCCCCGCGCGACCCTCGCCACCGTCAACGGCGTCAGCATCCCCCGCAGCGATTACTGGAAGGCGCGCGCCTCGGACCTCAACCAGCAGGCGATGCAGTACCAGCAGTTCGCGCAGTTCGTCGGCCCGGACCAATCCGGCCAGTACGAACAACTTGCCGCGGAGGCGATCCAGCAGATTCCCGGGATCTGGGGCAGCACCGAGACCGACCCCGGCACCCTGAACCGGATGATCGAGGACCAACTCTACCTGCAGGGCGCCGGGAAACTGGGTCTGGCGGTGTCGCCGTCCGAGGCCGAGAACTGGGCGCTTGCCCAGTTCGCGCCGTTCGACGCGCCGCTTTCGACGCCGGTTCCGACGCCGACCTACACGGCGGACCGCGCCGCCATGTTCACGGCGACCGCCGGGGCCGATCTCGCCACCCGGCAGGCGGAGAGCGTCGCGCTCGGCACCCCGGCGGCGACCCCCCAGGGCGCCCCCGCCGCCACGCCGGTCTCCTCCTCCACCGGGACGCCGCTCGCGACGCCGGACATCGGCGCCGCCCGCGCCACCGCGGAGGCGGGGTTCGCCGAATTCGGCGACGCGTTCTTCCCGGCGGCCCACATGAGCCGTGACGATTACCTGCGGCTGGTCGCCATGCCCAACGTCGCGCGGGAGAAGGTTCGGGCCGCGCTCGACGCGGAGACCGGGCAGAGCGCGCCGATGGTGGAGGCTTCGCACATCCTGGTCGAGACCCGGGAACTCGCCGACAAGCTGGAAGCGGACCTCGCCGGAGGCGCGGACTTCGCCCTGCTTGCGAAGGACAACTCGGTGGACAGCGGCACCGCGGCCAACGGCGGCGACCTCGGCTGGTTCACCCGCGACGAAATGGTCAAGCCCTTCGCAGACGCCGCGTTCTCGCTGCAGCCCGGCCAGACCAGCGACCCGGTGGAGTCCGACTTCGGCTGGCACATCATCCGGGTGAGCGACGTCTCGCCGGACCGCCCGCTGACCGACGAGCAGATCACGCGCATCCAGCAGGCGCGCCAACAGCGCTGGCTGGAAGAGGAACGGGCGGCATCCGCCATTACCTCGGTGGCAGCGGCCGCGCCGGAGGCGGCTCCGGGCGGGTTCGTGCCTCCGCCGAACGCGCCGCAGTTGCCTCCGCTCGAACCGGATGCGGCGGAGCCGTTCGCCACACCCGTGCCGTGATGTGGGCGGCAAACGGACGCGCCCCGGGCGGGCCGTGGCGGCACGGGCGCGTGCTATCCTGACCGGCGGGACGACTCAGCGGATGGCAGCGCCCGAGGGCGGCAGGAACGCCCCAGGGAGGGACGGGGATGTCGCAACAGCCGCCGGGCAACCCCCCGGGATCGAGACCCCCCGGCCGGCCGGGAGGAGAACCGTCCCGCCCGGGGGCGCCTCCGCCGCGCGGGCAACCGCCAGCGTTCGGGGATTTTGGCCGTCCCTCCGGCGATTCGGCCTTCGGCGCCCGCGGCCGGGACAGCTTCGACGCCACCCAACCGCTGCCACCGCGCCCGGACCTTGCCGGGGCTCCAGGCGTGGGCGCTGGCGCGTCGCCTGGCCGCCGGTATCCCCCCGCTGACGATGATCGGCCCCGGAGCGCCGCGCCGCCCAGGGCCCGCGAGCCCCTGCCGCCCTCTTACCGAGATGCTCCCGCCTACGATGAGGAGTGGGACGAACCTGCGCCTTCCCCGCGCGCCCGCCCGGCACGCCCGGCCTCCCGGCGGCAGGGCTCCAGCCGCGCCGCCTACCGGGAGTACGACGCCGAGGACGACCTTGGGGCGGATTCGGGGCGGCCGCAACCGGACGACGTCGACGACTGGGAGCCGCCGCCGGTCCGCCGCACGCGCCCTGCCCGGTCCGCCAGGCAGCCCGCGGCTCGCTCCCGCCCCGGTCTTTCGCTGCCCGCGATGCGTGCGCCTGCCGGCATCACCGGCAGTCACCTCGCCGGAGATGGCCTTTCGCTCGGCCTGCTGCTGGCCGGGCTGGTCTCGGCGCTGCTGATGGCGCTGGTGCTGGCCACGCAGGCGGGCAAACTGCCGCCGTCCTTCGTGCAGCATCTGGACGCCGCCGGCATCCCCGACCGCTGGGGCTCGGCGCGCGTGCTCTGGCGAATTCCCCTGCTCGCCGTCGGCGTCACCGCGATGAATGGGGTGCTGGCCTGGTTTCTCGCCCCGCGCGACCGGTTCGCCAGCCGTTTCGCGCTGGCGGTGGCGCTCTTCGTCCAGGTCATCGCCTGGATCGCCCTGTTCGACTTCATCTGACGGCGGGCGTTGGCGCGGGGGATCAGATCAGCGCGCGCTGGGCCTCCAGGGGTCGGATGAGGTCCTCGCCGTTGTTGCGGACGTTGTTGACCGCGGGCGAGACCGGCCAGTAGTCGATGCGGTCATCGGGGTAGGGCAACAGCAGGCGTTCCACCTGCTCCGGTTCCTCCGCGTCGCGATCCAGCCACTCCGCCTCGTCCTCGCGGCGAAGAATGACCGGCATCCGCTCGTGCAGCGGCCGCAACAGGGCGTTGGCCGACGTGGTCACCACCGTGAAGGAAGCCACGGATCCGCCCTCGTCGTCCTCGCGCTCGTCGTAGAGCCCGGCGAGGCCCCAGGCAAGGCCATCCCGGGCCGTGATGTAGAACGGCTGCTTCTTGCCGGCGATCTCCTGCCACTCGTAGAACCCGGAGATCGGGACGATGCAGCGGTGGCCGCGCACCAGCGAGCGGAACATGGGCTTCTCGAGCAGCGTCTCGGCGCGGGCATTGATCGGCGCGATCGGCGGCTGTCCCTCGCGCCGCCAACGCGGCAGCAGGCCCCATTGCATCAGCCGCACGGTCCGCTCCCCCGCCGCGTCCTCGAGGATGACCGGCAACTGCTGGCTGGGCGCGGCGTTCCAGGTGGGGAACCATTCGAAGGGGATGTTCCGCAGCTGAAACCGTTCCGAGAGTTCGGTCGTTCCTGCAATGACGTAGCGCCCGCACATGGCCTCGTTCCTCCGGTGACCCGCCGCCGCCGCGGCCCGATCCGCCGCCTCCTGCTTGCGGGTGTACGAACGTTTGGACGCGGGGTAGACTTGAGCGTATCGCGAACCGTCCGGGTTTTCCCCCGTTTGCGGCAAGAACGGTACCGCCGGGTACGTGGCGGCCGATGGAGTCCGGGACAATGACGCCGAAGACCGGGCCAGACCACGAGCAGGACCGCCTGCTTTCCGCGGCGATCGCCGCGGCAAGCAGGCGGTCGCTGCTGGGCGCCGCCGCCGCGATGGCGCTGGCGGGCGGCGCGGCGGCCGCCGCGCCAGGGCCGGAGACGGTCACCTTCGAGGTGTCGCCGCAGCGGGTGGAGAGCGGGCGCAGCGCCCGGGTATCCGGGTCCGGGTACCCGCCGGACCGCTCCGGCGCGATCGTCCTCGAGCGCACTGGCGCGCGGCTGGCCGACGTCTCCACCGACCGGAAGGGCCGCTTCCGCACGCGGGTCCGCATCCCCGATGGGCTTGCGGCAGGTTCCTACCGGCTCATCGTCCGGGTCGCGGACGTCAGCCGCAAGGTGCGGGTGGACGTGGTTGCGCCCTCGCCGGGCGGTCCGTCGCCTGTGCCGACCGGGCAGCGGGCGTGGGGGATTTTCCACCCGAACATGCCCGAGAACCCGGAGTGGCTGGCTCCCGGCGATTCCGGGCAACTCGGCAGGCTGATCCAGACCATCGGGACCGCGCCGGGCATCGTCATGTGGTACCAGGCGTGGGGGCTCGACGCGACGAAGACCTTCAACCCCGCCCTGCTCGCCGCGGTGCGCAACGCAGGCGCGACCCCGATGATTACGTGGGAGCCGTGGAATCCGTATGACGCGTGGGACCGCCGGTTCCGGCCCACCCAGTTGCTGCGCGGCGAGCACGACGCCTACATCCGCAGTTGGGCGGAAGGTCTCAAGGCCTACGGCGACCCGGTGATGATCCGCTGGGGGCACGAGGCGAACGGCTTCTGGTACCCGTGGAGCGCGCAGTGGGGCGCCCAGGCCGGAGACCCGCCCAACGCGACGCAGGCGGCGCAGTACGTGCGCTCCTGGCAGCGGATCCGCCAGATCTTCCGGCAGGTATACGGCGGCCCCGCGGCCAATGTGTCCTGGGTCTGGTGTCCCAACGTCAGCTTCACCGGCTCCACTCCGCTGGACATGATCTACCCCGGGGCCGACGAGGTCGACTGGGTGGGGCTCGACGGCTACAACTGGTATTCCAGCCCCGAGGAGGCCTGGCGCAGCTTCGACGACATCTTCGCTCCGTCGCTCGCCACGCTGCGCTCGCTGGCGCCGGGCAAGCCGGTGGTCATTGGCGAGGTCGCCTCGCACGAGGACGGCCAGCAGATCACCCGCAAGGCGGACTGGATCCGCGCCACCTTCCTGCAGGACATCCCCGCGCGCCACCCCCAGATCCGGGCCTTCATCTGGTTCGACGAGGACAAGGAGCGGTCCTGGGCGGTCACCAAATGGTGGCCGACCGAGGCCTGGGACCCCGCCTACCAGCTCAACCGCATCCGCTCGCTGGAGGCGTTCCGGGACGTGGCCGCCTCGGACTACTGGGCCGGCGCGCCACTGGCGGCCCGGTCCCGGCGGTCCGGCCGACCGCGGACGTGACGATGGGGCGGCTGATGCCGCGCGCGCTGCGCGTTGCCGTGCTGGCTGCCCTGACGGCGGCGCTGGCCGCCGGGCTGGCTGGTCCGTGGCTGCCGGGCGCGCTGTCGCAGGACCTGGCGGGCGCGCCCGGGGCCGAGAAGGGCAGGAAGGCCGTGGTCACGGTCGCGCCAGCCGACGCCCTGCTGCCGCAGACGCTGACCGTCACCGGCGCCGGCTTCGAACCCAAAACGGGCGGGACGATCCAGTTGTCTCCGGGCGGGCGCCGGCTCGGAGCGGTGCGAACCGACGGCAAGGGCCGGTTCACCCGGACCGTGCGGCTGCCGGAGGTGCAAAGCGGCGACTACACCGTCATCGTGAAGGCGGGCAAGAAAAGCGCGAGCGCGAAGGTGTCGATCGGCAACCCGCCCGGCGGCCCGGCGGCGCTCGGGGTGTTCACGCCGGGGCTGCCCGGCGATCTCTCCCGCCTCGCCTCCTTCGAGAAGTCGATCGGCCGGCCCGTTCGGGTGGTCATGTGGTACCAGGCGTGGACCGGGGGCAACCAGGCGCTCGATATCGGGCAGGTGGCGGCCATCGCCGCTCGCGGCGCTACCCCGATGATCACCTGGGAGCCGTTCGACCCCGTGGGCGGCACGGTGCAGCCGATCTTCCAGTTGCGCAATCTCTGCTCGCTGCCCGGCTCGCTGACGCCAAGCCCATACGACCCCTACATCGACGACTGGGCGACGAAGCTCGCGGGATGGGGAGGCCCGGTCCTGCTCCGGTTCGCGCACGAGATGAACGGCGCCTGGTACCCGTGGTCCGAGCAGATCAACGGGAACCTGCCCGGCGACTACGTGACGGCCTGGAACTGCCTGCGCGCGCGCTTCCTGGCCCGGGGAGCCGTGAACGTGCAGTGGGTCTGGTCGCCCAACGTGGATTTCCCGGGCGCCACGCCCTACGCGCAGGTCTTTCCCGGCGACGGCGCGGTCGACTGGGTCGCGATCGATGGCTACAACTGGGGCGCGGCCAATCCGTCGCAAGGGGGATGGAAGTCCTTCTCGCAGCTTTTCGGCCCGTCCATCCGGCTGGCGGACACGCTCTCTGACCGGCCGCTGATGATCGGCGAGACCGCCTCAGCGGAGCAGGGAGGCAGCAAGGCGGCATGGATCACCGACGCCATGCTCGAGCAGATTCCCCTCGCCTTCCCGCAGATCCGCGCGTTGATCTGGTTCAACGTGGACAAGGAGGCGGACTGGCGGATCGGCAGTTCGCGGAGCGCCCGCGAGGCGTTCGCCGCCGCCGCCGCGCACCCCTACTGGAAGGCGACGCTGCCCGCCGCCTCCCACGGCTGGCCCGCGACGGGCGAGGCAGGCGCCTCCCGGGAACGCGACGACCGCCGCGCCAGGCCCGGCCGCGGCGGCGCTCGCGGCGGCGGTCAGGACGCCGCGCCGGACCGCTGACCCTGCCGCGGAGTCCCTGATCCCGGCCACCTGACGCCGCGGCAGGCGCCGGGGCGTGGGCCTGCCCGCGGGGGAGCCGCTTTGTCGCCCGCGCGGCGGCAATCCGGCGCGCCAGCGAGTATGCTACCCACACGGAGCGACAGCCGCAGGGAACGGCCCGCTCCGTTTTGCCGGATGGGGATGGGGAGGGACCGCGACAGCCGGCCGCAGCCGGCGGCGGAAGGGAATGACCGGCGGCCGGCGCTCCGCGCCGCGCCAGCAGGCGTGCGCCACGAGACCTCCAGCCCGGAATGACGCTACAACGCGCCGGCGGCGCAGGACGCCCCGGCGGCGCGACGCGTGGGAGACGCGCGCGCTGGAGGTCGCTCGATGTCGGTGTCCGCCCCGTCGGTCGTATCGCGCCACCCGCGCATCGGGCGCGAATCGTTCGAGGACGCGCAACGCGCCCACCGCCGCATGGTCGCCCGCCAGTGGGCGATCAGGGCGCTGATCGTGGTCTGCGTGCTGCTCGGGGCGCGCTACCTGTTCTGGCGGTACACCTCGTCCGTCAACTGGCACTTCTGGCCGCTCGCGTTCCTGCTGCTGGCGGCCGAGACCTTCTCCTTCATCGACACCGTGCTGTTCGGCTCCTCCATGTGGAACTGGCGCCGCCGCGGCGCCGCGCCGCCGCCCCGCGGCGACGAGACCGTCGATGTCTTCATCACCTGCTACAACGAACCGGTCGAGCTCGTCCGCGAGACGGTCCGCGCCGCGCTGCGCATCACGCACCCGCACACGACCTACGTGCTCGACGACGGCGAGTCCCCCGAGATGCGCCGGATGGCGGAGGAGGAGGGGGCGGGATACATCGTGCGCTCCCGCGACTGGCAGGGCCGCGAGCGGCATGCGAAGGCGGGCAACCTCAATAACGCCCTGTTCCAGACCGACGGCGACTTCATCCTGATCCAGGACGCCGACCAGGTGCCCTCGCCGGACATCCTCGACCAGACCCTCGGCTACTTCCGCGATCCCGCGGTGGCCTTCGTGCAGACGCCGCAGTGGTTCCGCAACGTCCCGAAGCATGACCCGTTCGGCAGCCAGGCGCCGCTCTTCTACGGCCCGATCCAGGAGGGCAAGGACGGCTGGAACGCCGCCTTCTTCTGCGGCTCCAACGCGGTGCTGCGGCGGGAGGCGCTCTTCCAGGCCGGACTGGTCAATTTCGCGAGCGACCTCGACCTGTACGTGCGCCGCCTGCTGCGCCGTGCCGACCATCACCTGGCGACCGTGGAGCGCACGCTGCGCGGCCGCGGCCACCGGGCCGAGCGGGCGGCGGTCACCGGCCTCCGGTCCATCGTCCAGGAAACGATGGAGGACCTCCGCCAGGGCGAGCAGTTGCAGGCCGCCATCGCCCGCTTCGACAACCGCGTGCACGAACTGGCCGGCGTTGGTCTCGAGGTGCTCTCGGCGGGCCCGGACGGGCCGCCGACCAGTCCGCGCGCCCTGCTCCGGGCCGATCTCGCCGTGCTCGTCGAGGGCGACGAGGCCACCCGCTCGCTGGCCGAGCGCCGGGGCGCCCCGCTCTCCTCGGTCGCGGTGGCGCTGACGATGGCGCGGGCGGCCTGGGCCAGCGAGGGCCACGCCATGTCGGTCATGCCGATCGCCACCATCTCGGTGACCGAGGACATGGCGACCGCGATGCGCATCCACGCGCTCGGCTGGAAGTCGGTGTTCCACCCGGCGATCCTGGCCGAGGGGCTTGCCCCCGATGATCTCGCCTCGGTCATGCAGCAGCGGCTGCGCTGGGCGCAGGGAACCATCCAGGTGATGCTGCGGGAGAACCCGCTGACGCTGGCGGGGCTTGGCATCGGCCAGCGGCTTGCCTACTTCGCGACCATGTGGAGCTACCTCTCCGGCTTCATCACCGTGATCTACCTCGCCGCGCCGGTGCTGTACCTGACGCTCGGGTGGACGCCGGTGCAGGCGTTCTCCCAGCCCTTCTTCCAGCACCTGATCCCCTACCTGATCGCCAACCAGGTGCTCTTCCTCGTCGTCAGCTGGGGACTCCGGACGTGGCGCGGCCAGCAGTACAGCGTCGCCCTGTTCCCGGTCTGGATCCGCGCCGTCATCAGCGCCTGCCGCAGCGTCTGGACCGGCAAGGACCTCTCCTTCCTGGTGACGCCGAAGGAGCGCAACGAGCGGGTGTCGCCGACGATCGTCTGGCCGCAGTTGACGGCCATCGGGCTGCTGGCGGTGGCCGTGGTGGTCGGGTTGGCCCGGTTGGCCGTTGGGGTGCAGCCGGACGACGTGGTGCCGGTGACGGTGAACATCCTCTGGGCGCTCTACGACATCGCGGCGCTGAGCGTGCTGTTCGGCGCGCTGGCCTACCGCCCCGGCGCGTCGGGCCAGTCCATGGCCCGGCCGGATGCCGGGGATCGCGTTCCCGCGCTCGCCGGGTCCGCCGAGGGGTATGGCGCCGGCATTCCCGGTGAGGGCTAGGCCGGGGTTCGCGCGCGCGCGCCCCGGCGGGGTACCATCTCCCCACACGGAACCATCGGACGAGTGGGGGTGTCGCGGACGCCGGTGCGGAGCATGACGTCGCCTGTGAGCAGACGAACCGCGCTGGCGGCCGGGATGGGCGCCGCGCTCGCCGCCGGAGGCATCCGCCCCGCGGCGCGGGCCGCTCGGCTGCCGGCGGCGCAGATCATCCCGCCCGGTCCCGGCGAACTGGCGATGGGCATCTTCGAGCCCGGTGCGCCGGGCGATCCGAAGGTGCTGGACCGGATCGCGGAGCAGATCGGGCGGATGCCGGCCTTCGTGCAGTGGTACGAAGCGTGGGGCAGCGACATCTCGCGGTTCAGCGAGCGGCTGCGGATCGAGCGGCTGCAGGCGGTCGCCGAGCGCGGAGCCATCCCGTACATCACCTGGGAGCCGTGGATCCCCGAGCTCGGCCCGGAGCAGCCTGAGTATGCCCCGGCGCGCATCGCGGCCGGCGAGTATGACGCCTACCTCCGGACCTGGGCCCTGCCGCTGGCGGCGTGGGGAGGCCCGGTCTACCTGCGGATGTTCCACGAGTTGAACGCGGAGTGGTACCCGTGGGGCGCCGTCCACCCGTGGAACACGCCCGAGGATCTGGTCGCCGCGTGGCGGCATGTCTGCCAGGTGTTCCGCGACGCGGGCGCCTGGAACGTGCGCTGGGTGTGGTGCGTCGACGCGGCGCTTGGCAAGGTGGCCCTGAGCCGCATCTACCCCGGCGACGACGTGGTCGACTGGGTGGGCATCGACGGCTACAACTGGGGACTGGAGCACCCGGAGTCCGGGTGGCGCAGCTTCGACGAGATCTTCAGCGTGGCCTACCGCAGCCTGGTCCGCCTGACGGCGCGGCCGGTGATGATCGCCGAGACGGCCAGCGTGGAACGCGGTGGCGACAAGGCGGCCTGGATCGCCAACGCCTTCGCCGCCCTGCCCCGGCGGTACAGCCGGGTGCGCGCCATCGCCTGGTTCAACGAGGAGCGGCCGGACGGCGACTTCCCGGTGAGCAGTTCGCCGGAGTCGCTCGATGCGTTCCGGGCGGCCATCAGCGGACCCGCCATGTGGGCGCCGCTTGAGTACGCGCCATGATGAGCGGGCGTCACTCCACGGTATTGGGATCGGCGACGTAGCGCCACCAGTTGTTGAGGACCCCATCGGTGCGCCCCGCCGCGCGCGGGAGATGGGAGAGCCACCAGAGATGGTGGGAGCGCATGCCGCAGCCCCATTCGGCGCACTCGACGGTGCGCGGGCGGCGCGGCAGGTCTGGGTAGGTCAGCCAGTCGTCGCAGAAGGCCGGGACCGGGCGGCGGTTGGCCCAATCGTAGTCGCGGTCGCTGTTCGGGGCGAAGTGGACGTTGCCGCATTCGGCGCGGCCGGGCGTCTCGCGGTCGTAGCGGGTGAAGCGGCGCCACATGTTGCGGGCGTCGGGGTGGCGGCGGTAGACCTGCCGCATGATCGACTCCACCCGGTGGCCGAAGTTCTCCAGCATGCAGTCCACGTCGCGTTCGTAGTTGAAGCCCATCATGATCCAGCGTTTGCGGTGGTGTCCGGTGCCGGGCATGGCCGGGGCGTTGCACCAGAACGCGCCGGGGCCGGCCATCATCGACTCGTAATCCCCGGAGTAGGGGAAGGAGAAGAACCAGACCTCGTCGAACTCGTCGCGGTCGAGGCGGGCATCGAGGGCGAGGCCGCGGATGCGGGCGAGATGGTCGGCGGTGAACTCGTAGCGGCGGCGCGGCGTGCGGGAGCGCCAGTCCTCGAGGAAGGTTGCGGCGTCGTAGCGGAAGCCGTCGGTGCGGGCGGGCCAGCCGTCGTCATCGATGCGGCCCGCGATCCGGTAGTCGAGGTAGCCGCCGGAGCAGCGGCGCAGGTCCTCGATGTAGTCGCGGGCGAGTCGCTCCGGGTCGTTCCAGCCGAACATCCGGGTCAGCCTGCGGCCCGGCTCGCCCTCGGGGTCGTTGACGACCAGCAACACCCGCGGATGCACCGGTGCGACGTCGCCTTCATCATCGGGCGATGCGCCGCCGCCGCCCCCGCGGGAGGGGCGGCGGCGCAGGCCAAGGACGCGGCCGAGCAGGTCGCTCACGCGCTCGCCCAGACATCGGCGAGGTAGCGCCCGGAGGCGGCGAGCCCTGCCTGCCAGTCGGCGGCCTCGGTGGCGGTCATGCCGCCATGCTCGCGGGCGACTTCCTGCAAGGCTGCCCGCACCGCGGGCTCCATTCGGCCGCCGTCACCGCAGACGTAGAAGACCCCGCCGCGCCCGAGCAGGTCCCAGACCCGGGCGCCCTGATCGCGGAGCAGGTCCTGCACGTAGCGGCCCTCGCCGGCATCGGGACGGGAGAAGGCGGCGTGAAGTTCGACGATGCCGTGCCGTGCCCAGCGCTCGATCTCGTCGCGGTAGATGAAATCCCGCTCCGGGTTGCGGCAGCCGTAGAAGAGCAGGGCCGGGCCGGGATTGCCGCCCGCCGCGAGGGCGGCGGCGCGATCCTGCAGGAACCCGCGGAAGGGGGCGAAGCCGGTGCCGGGCCCGACCATGACGATCGGGATGGCCGGGTCCGCCGGGGGCCGGAACGGCAGGGTCGGCTGACGCACGTAGGCGTCGATCATGCTGCCGGCGGGGTGGCGGGCGAGATAGGTGGAGGCCGCGCCGCGGTACTGGCCGCTGCCGGACCGCGCCGGTGCGTCGACCACCGCGACGGTGAGGGAGGCGGCGTCGGGGCTGACGGCCGGCGAGGAGGAGATGGAGTAGTACCGCACCCGGAGCGGGTGGACCATCGCGAGATACCCGGCGAAGGGAAGATCCACGGAGGGACACCGCTCCAGCAGATCGAGCGGCGAGACGCGTTTCGCGAGGATCTCCGTGTCGTACCCGTCGCCGGCGAGGGCCTCGAGGGCGGCGCGCTCGGCAGGGTTTGAGGCGAGGGCGGCGAGCGTGTGGATGTTGGAGCGGGAGGCGGCATCCTGCAGGTCCACGTAGCGGGAGAGCAGGTCGACGATGGCGATGGGACGGTCCACGGGGATCGATGCGCTGCCGGCGCCGCTGCGGGTGATGCGGACGAAGGCGTCGCCGGCGAAGTTCCAGCGGCGCAGCACGCGGGCGACGAGTTCGATGCCGTTGCGGGCCATGACGCCGAGGTGGTCGCCGGTGCGGTAGGTGACGCCGGGCGGCAGGGTGACCTCGAGGTGGCGGGTGGAGCGTTCGCCGCCCCGCTGCAACTCCCGGTTCTCGCGGATCTGCATGGCGCGGACGACATCGCCGAGCAGCGGATTGACCGGGGCGCTGACCAGCTCGACGGAGTAGAGCGGGCCGGAGGAGGCGGCGCCGGCGGAGACGCCGGAGGCGGCCGCAAGCGCTGGCCAGAGCGCCGCCAGCCAGGCGTCGGCGGCGTCGTCGAAGTCGCCGGCGGCGTCGCCCTCGGCGCGGGGCAACAGGCGGGCCGCGCCGTGGGCGGCGAGTTGGTCATCGACGAACCGCGGGATCTTCTGGTAGGTGGCCGCCCAGTCGCGGTTGCCGCAACCGAACACGGCGTAGGAGACGCCGGCGAACGCCTCGCCGGCAAGGGCGGGGTCCTCCAGCCAGGCGCAGAAGGCGGCGGCGTTGTCCGGCGGGGTCCCGTTGTAGGAGGCGGTGACGATCACCGTCCACGGGTTGCCGGCAAGGCGGCCTGCGTAGTCGTCAAGCGGGGCGACGGCGGCGGCGAACCCGCGGGCGGCCCCCTCGTTGGCGACACGGTAGGCGAGATCCTCCGCGGAGCCGAGATTGGAGCCGTACAGCACCAGCAACGGCGCGGCGGCCGATGCGGCTGCCGGCGTCGGCGCCGGCGCCGCGGACACCGCGCCAGCGTGGAGGTGGGCGGGGCAACCCGGGGGCGCAGCCGCCTGCTCCTCCGCCGTGGGCGCGGCCGCGGCCGCGGCCGCGCCGGCGTCAGCGGCGGCGAAGACGAACGAACCGCGCCCCTCGCGGAGCACCAGCCCGAGGTGGAAGTCGTCGGGCTTGATGGTCAGCGTCTGCTTGATCTTGAGGGTGTAGCTGGTGACATCCTCGAGGTCGAAGCGGTGCATCAGCATGCCGAGGACGAGGGTGGCTTCGTGCATGGCGAACTGGCGGCCAATGCAGGCCCGCTGGCCGGTGCCGAAGGGCTTGAAGGCGTTGGCGGGGATGGCCTCGGCGCGGCCGGGCGCGAAGCGGTCCGGGTCGAAGGTCTCGGCGTCGTCGCCCCAGACGGCCGGGTCGCGGTGCAGCAGGGGGGTGAGCACGCGGATGACGTCGGTGGGCTCCACCCGGTACTCGCCGCCGAGGACGTCGGGCTTGAGCGGGCGCCGGGAAAAGCCGGGCGCGGTCGGCCACAGGCGGAGGGATTCGTCGAGCACCTGCCGGATGTAGGTCAGGCCGCGGACCTGTTCGTAGGTGGGAAGGGCGCCCGGGCGCGGGCCGAGCACGCGGTCGGCCTCGGCCTGCGCCTTGCGGCGAATCTCCTCGTGCCGGGCGAGGAAGTAGAGGGCAAAGGAGAGCAGGCCGCTGGTCGTCTCGTGGCCGGCAACGAGGAAGGTGTTGATCTCGTGGCGGATGGTCTCGTCGGCGAGCCGCTCGCCGGTGACCTTGTCGACGCCCTCCAGCATCTTGCCGAGCAGGTCGCCGGTCCCGGTGACGCCGGAGGCCCGGCGGGTGGCGATGACCTCGTCGACGAAGGCGTTCATGCCGGCGCGGAGTTCGGCCAGTTTGGGGTCGTCCGGCAACTGGTTGCCGCCGCCGGTGATGACGCTGGTGGCCAGTTCCAGCGTGTAGACCATGCCCTGCACGTAGGGATGGAGTTCGGTGCGGTAGAAGCTGTTGAAGCGGTAGTCGAACCCGCACAGGCCGATGGTGTCGAGGGTGAGCCGGGTCATGTCCTCGGGGACGTTGACGGTCTCGCCGGGGTTGAGCCGGGACCACTTCAGCACGAGCTGGGTGGCGAGGTCGAGCATCCGGTCGTGGTAGCCGGCCATGGCCTGCTGGCTGAAGGCGGGGAGCAGGATGCGGTGCGCCTTGCCCCAGTTCGGCTCGTCGGTGCGGGCGGTGAACAGGCCGTCGCCGGCGAACTGGCGGAGGGCGACGAGCCCGGTGGCGAGCGCCTTGTCGAAGCGGTCGTCGCCGGAGAGTTCGTCGACGTAGGGGAAGCCCCAGGCGACGATGGTGCGCTCGGGCTGGTTGGGGAGTTCGAAGATCGGCCCGGAGTTGCGGGCGATCATCATGATGCCCTCGATCGGGGAGAGCCCGGCCATTTTCGGCAACTCCGAAAGACCGGGGAACTTCGCGACCGGCAGGGGGCGATCGGGGCGCGTGTCGGTGGGATTTTCGCTCATGTGACCCGGCGTTCCTTTCCGCTTGCCCCCAGCATACGGGAGCCGCGGGAATGATGCGCCAGCCGTGTAAGCGGCGCGTTTCACAACCGTGCAGCGGATGAACAGACGTGCGCGGGGTTCCGGTGGTGGCGTTCGGCACCGGTCGCGGCAACGCCCCACCCGCCCGGAGGCTGGGCGGGTGGGGCGTCCTGGCGCGCGGGCTGGCCCGTGGCGGCGTCAGCTCTCGCGGTACATCCGGTAGAAGGGGAACGCGTTGAGGTAGAGGGCGTTCGGGACGAAGCCTTTCACGTCCGAGCGCAGGACGGAGTACCAGAGCAGTTCGCCGTAGTAGATGACCGGCGGATCCTGCTCGGTGAGGATGTTCTGGGCCTCCAGCATGATTTCGGTCAGGCGGGCCTCATCCTCGTAGGAGGCCGCCTCGTCCATGAGTTCCTCGAAGCGGGGGTTGAGCCAGTAGCCGCCGTTGGAGATGCCGTCCTTCGTCTTGTCGGTGAAGTTGGGGGAGAACTGGTTCCAGGGATCGTTGTAGTCCGGCCACCAGCCCCAGCCGCCGATGAAGTCCGGGCGGGCCTCGGGTTCGCTGTCGCCGTAGACCAGGTCGACGAGCGCGCCGCGCTCCAGCGGTTCGAGGGTGAGGGTGTAGCCCATCTCCTGGAGGCTGGCCTGGAACAACTGGGCGATCACCTGCTCGGTCTCGCTGCCGGAGGCGTAGCTGTAGGTGAACCCGGAGCCGGGCGGGAAGCCCGCCGCCTCGATCAGTTCGCCGGCCTTCGCGAGGTCGGTCTGGTAGAGGAAGACGTCGGGGTCCGCGCCGCGGACCATGCTGGCCAGCGGGCCTGAGCGCTGGATCAGGCCGCGGTAGGCGCTGTCGGTCACCTGTTCGTAGGGGAAGGCGTAGGAGAAGCCCTTGCGGGCGTCCACATTCAGGGTGGCGGCGTTCATGATGACCCAGAAGACGGCGCTGGAGGGGTAGGACACGACCTGGAGGTCCGGGTTGCTGCCGATGGCGTCGACGATTTCCGGGGTCAGGTTGAGCGCGGTGGCGTCGGCCTCGCCAGCCTCCAGCAACTGCCGGCGGGTGCTGACCTCGGGCACGATGCGGACGACGATGCGGTCGAAGTGGGGGCCCTCCCAGCCGCCGTGGTAGGCCTCGAATTTCTCCATGATGACCACTTCGGTCAGGTTGTTCTCGGTGAGGACGTAGGGTCCCGTGCCCGAGGCGTTGGTGAGGAACCACTCGTGAGCCCAGGGGTCGTCGTCGGTCTTGTTGGCCTCGACCTCCTTCCAGTTGGTGACGAGCGGGCCAAAGGACGAGGCCATCGCCGAGAGGAAGAGCGGCTGCGGGCGGCCGAGGTCGAAGCGGATGGTGACGGGATCGACCGCGACGATCTGCGCCGGGTCGGTGACGAAGCGCTTGATGACGTTGACCGGTCCAGTGTCCATCAGGAGGAACCGGGTGAACGCCTTCTGGACCGCTTCGGCGTCGCAGGGGGTGCCGTCGTGGAAGACGGCGTTGGGGGCGAGCCGGAAGGTGACGACCGACTGGTCGTCGTTCTCCTCCCAGGATTCGGCGAGCATGGGGGCGATCTCGTCGATGCGGTCGTCCTTGTACTGGACCAGCATTTCGTAGAGCCCGAAGAAGAGCATCGAGGCGAGGTTGTCGTAGGCCGAATGGGGGTCGATGTCCGGCGTGGAGCCGTCGCGAACGACCGTGAAGGTGCTGCCCCCGGCCTGCGCCGCGCGGGCGGGGTTGAATGCGGGCGCCGGGGCCGGGGCCGGGGCGGCCGCGGCGCCCGCTGGGGCGGCGGCGACGATGGCGGCGATGACCGGGGTGGCGAGCCCGAGTTTGAGGCCCGCCTCGAGGGCGCGGCGGCGGGTGAGGCGGCCGGCGGCGGCATCGGCCATGAGACGGTCGGCGGCGGATTGGCGGTGCATTGGCGTCCTCCTGCGTGGCGCAACGGTGCGACGAGACGGCGAGGGTCCCAACCATGTCGACTATCGCAACCGGAAGACGTGGGGTCAACAGTTCCGGCGCACAGGAGCGGGAGGCCGCGGGTTGGCGACTGGGTCAGAGCAACTCGCGGATGTCGTCGAGGTCGCCGGCGAGGGCGGCGATGCTGGCGTCGCTGGCGCCAGCATCGCGGGCGGGACGGATGACGTCCTGGCGGAGATCGGGAACCCAGCCGCGCAGCGCCACGACCGGCAGGGTGGCCTGCAGCGAAAAGGCCGCGCCGGCGGGAACGATGGCGGTTTCTCCGCGCTGGAGCACCAGCAGCGCGCCGCCGGCGCGCACCTTCAGCACGCCGCCGATGCAGGTCAGCGAGGCGGGGCTGGGGTCGGCGGGCAGTTCGATCAGTTGCCCGGGGCCGAGGACGATGCGCTCGAGCGCGAAGCCGCTGGTGGCGGCAAGGAGGTCGCGGTGGCCGTCCATGGAGGGGGTGGGCACGGGCGCGATGGGGCGGGGCCGGTAGCCGGGCCGCAGGGCGCGCCTGCCGAGGGCGTGGTGGAGTTCGCGCGGCCTGCCGGCGGGGTCGAGGCGGCCCCAGTCGTAGAGGCGATAGGTGGTGTTGCTGGGCTGCTGGATTTCGTAGATGAGGACGCCGCTGCCGAGAGCGTGCACGCACCCGGCCGGGATGACGACGGTGAGGCCGGGTTCGGCGGGAATGGAGCGGAGCATCCCGGCGGCGGCGGGGTCGCCCGCCTCGGCCGCGGCGAGAAAGGCGCCGGCATCAACCCCCTCAGCGAGGCCGAGGTAGAGGCGCGCGCCGGGCTCGGCGTGGAGGACATGCCAAGCCTCGGTCTTGCCGGTGATCTCGCCCTGCTCGCGGGCGATGAAGTCGTCCGGGTGAAGCTGAATGCTCAGGTCGGCGGCGGCGTCGATGAACTTGACGAGGTAGGGGAAGAGGCCGGCGGTCCCGGTGCGGTCGATGCCCCGGGCGCCGACGAACTGCCCGGGCTGCGCCGCGGCAAGCCGGGAAAGCGGGAGGCGCTCGCCGCTTTCGAGTTCGGCGGCGGCGTCGCCGTGGGTGAGCAGGGCCTCGCCAAATGGCTCCGGACCCGGGGAGCGGTCGAACCCGAGACCGGCAAGCCGGTCTCCCGCCCACGGCTTCTGGTCGAGGCGCGGGTGAACGAGCACGGGGGCGTCGGACATGGGCGCGGTCTCCGGCGAGAACTGGGCGACGAACCGGGACGGCGGCGCGGGGCAGCAAGGCGCCCGCGCCGCCGGATCACCGGGTCAGGGCGAGTTGGGGTCCGCCACCGGGGCGGCGCCGGCGTCGAGGTACTCGGCGGCAACCCACCCCTCGACGCCCTGCCAGTTGACGTTGACGTAGCCGTTGGCCTCGGCCTCGGGGAGCAGGGCGACGGCGTCGCCTGCCGGGATCTGGGCGATGATCTCGGCATCCTGGCTCGGCCCGGCGCGCAGGTTGAGGATGTCGGTGGTCACCGCGGTGGTGGTGGAGCCGTCCGGGCTGACCGGTTCGGCGGGGGCGGGAGCGGCTGGGGTCGGGT
>JBJTKE010000130.1:0-1846 GCA_046096285.1 Chloroflexota bacterium | reverse complement strand
GAGTACGAGTACTACTGCAACGTGCCGGGCCACAAGCAGGCCGGCATGGTCGGGAAGATGACCGTCAAGTAGTTCTTCCCGGCGCACGTGCCACCGCGCCCGCTCCCGGATCGTCCGGGAGCGGGCGCGGCGCGTTTTCGGGCGTGGCCCCGCCGGGTCCCGTGCGCGTCCGGGCTTTCGGTGGTTCAATGTCGCTCGCTCGCTGGCATGAGCGCCCTCGGCGCGTTTCGTGCGTGGCGGGATGTGGGATGCGGGCTGCGGGATGCGGGATTTTCGCGTCGAAAGGAGTTGGACCATGCGGAGACACCTGACCGCGGCGGCGGCGGCCGTTCTGTTTGCCCTGCCGTTGGGCATCGTCATCGGGGAGTTCGACCTGCGGGGCGCCAGCGCGCGCGACGAAATCGTGGTGATCGAGCACGCCAGCAGCGATGTCGTGATCGACAACGGCGACGAGGGCGACTCCCTGGGAGACACCCTCGTCTTCGCCAACGACATTTACGACCAGGACGACGCCAACGCGATCGGTTCCGACCAGGGAAGTTGCGTCCGGGTCAAGCCCGCCTCGAAGAAAGATGCGCTCGACGGCCTCTGGGAATGCACCTGGACGGTCTCGCTGGCCGACGGCAACCTGACGGTCCAGGGCAAGTCGGTCGATGACGGCGGCTCCACCACGCTGACCGTCACCGGCGGCACCGGCGCCTACGACGGCGCATCCGGCGAGATGCTGCTGGAGCCGCTCGACGGCGGCGCGAAGTACCGCTTCACCTTCCGCATCGACGACTGACCGCCCCTGGGAATCCGGCGTTCGCCGGGGTCCGGGCGCGGCACGGCTGCCGCGCCCGGACCCTCCCCGTGTCCGCTGGCACGTGTCCTGCAACCGCGTGCTGGCGGCGGATGGTTCGCCCCGGCTCAGGATGGCGCACCGCGAACGCGGATTCGTGGAAGGAACGGCGCATGGCCCGCGGCAGTGGACGTTGGCGACCCGGAGGCCCGGCCTCCCGGTACATGGTGACCGCCGCGCAGGCGGCGGCGCTGGGCGCCGGATTGGCCGCGCTTGCGGCGGGAGTTATCGGCTGGAATGCGCCGCGCGCGGCGGCCGCCCCGGCGGTGATCGCGGCGCAGGCCGTAGCCACCCCGGCCGTGGCGCCGCCGCAAACCCCGGCGCCGCCCGCGGCGATGGCCGTCTCGCTCACGCAGCGGGATATCTCCTTCGACCCGAAGGCGCTCGCCATCCCGGCGGACGCCAACGTGCGGATCGACCTCGCCAACGCCGGCGCGGCGATGCACAACTTCTCGATCACCAGCCGCAACAACGCGGGACTGCCCGATCTCGGCATTTCGGTCGATCTCGACCCCGGCCACTCCGCCGATGTCATCATCAACACCCCGCCGGGAACCTACTACTACTTCTGCGACGAACCCGGCCACGAGGCGGCGGGCATGTTCGGGTATCTCATGGTGCAGTAGGGTATCGGGTATCGGGTATCGGGTGTTGGGTATCGAGTGTTGGGTATCGGGTATCGGGTATTAGGTATGGGGTGTTGGGTGTCTGGTATCAGGTGTCAGGACGGCGGGGCAGTGACGGCGCCCCGGACCGCCGGATTCGGGCGGAAAACCGGGCATCTCCCCGGCGCGCCTGCGACAATACCGCCAGACGGAATGGCACGCTGGCGGCGCACTGCCGCCGGCGCTCACGATCGAGGCGCGAGATGGCGAACCGGGGCGTGTGGTCCGATCTGGCGGCGTTGCTGGCGGCGGCCGACGGCATCCTTCGCATCCACGATGAGGATGTGGACCTGCTGGATGAGGCGGCCCTGCGCGGCGGGTTGATCGACGGCCTGATCTG
>JBJTKE010000129.1:0-2381 GCA_046096285.1 Chloroflexota bacterium | reverse complement strand
CCCGTTCCCCCGCCGCCATGCTTGCCCGCCGCCGCCGCCGCCCGTACCATGCCGGTGGAGCCGGGACCGCGCCCATCGCCGGGCCGCCGTCCGCGCACGCATGTGGAGGAAACGACCGTGGCCGACCAGACCCGTTACCTGCTCCCCGAGAGCAAGATCCCCACCAGTTGGTACAACGTCATCGCTGATCTGCCCACGCCGCCGCCGCCGCCCCTGCACCCGGGCACCAAGCAGCCCGTCGGCCCCGGCGACCTCGCCCCGCTCTTCCCGATGGCCATCATCGGCCAGGAGGTCACCGGCGAGCGCCACGTCGACATCCCCGGCGAGGTGATCGACATCTACAAGCTCTGGCGGCCGACCCCGCTCTACCGCGCCCACCGGCTCGAGCAGTCCCTCGGCCTGCCGAAGAACGTCCGCATCTTCTACAAGGATGAGGGCACCAGCCCCGCCGGCTCCCACAAGCCCAACACCGCCGTCCCCCAGGCCTACTACGCCAAGCAGGAGGGCGTCACCCGCATCGCCACCGAAACCGGCGCCGGCCAGTGGGGCAGCGCCCTCGCCTTCGCCGGTTCCCTCTTCGACATCGACGTCAAGGTCTACATGGTGAAGATCTCCTTCACCCAGAAGCCCTACCGCCGCGCCCTCATGGAGACCTGGGGCGCCCAGTGCGTGGCCAGCCCCAGCACCGACACCCAGGCCGGCCGCTCCATCCTCGCCGCTGACCCCGAGTCCACCGGCTCCCTCGGCATCGCCATTTCCGAGGCCGTCGAGGACGCCGCCACCCGGGAGGACACCAAGTACGCCCTCGGCTCGGTCCTCAACCACGTCCTCCTGCACCAGACCGTCATCGGCCAGGAAGCCATCGCCCAGATGGAGATGGCCGACGCCTACCCCGATGTCGTCGTTGGCTGCACCGGCGGCGGGTCCAATTTCGCGGGCATCAGCTTCCCCTTCGTACCGGAGAAGCTCAAGGGCCGCAACATCCGGATCGTGGCCGTCGAGCCGGCCGCCTGCCCCAGCCTCACCCGCGGCGTCTACGCCTACGACTTCGGCGACACCGCCGGCATGACCCCGCTCCTGAAGATGCACACCCTCGGCAGCGCGTTCATGCCCGCCTCAATCCACGCGGGCGGCCTTCGCTACCACGGCATGGCGCCGCTCGTCAGCCTCCTCCACGACCAGGGCATCATCGAGGCCACCTCCGTCAAGCAGCGGGACGCTTTCGCCGCCGCCCTCCAGTTCGCCCGCACCGAGGGCATCCTGCCCGCTCCCGAGCCGACCCACGCCATCAAGGTCACCATCGACGAGGCGCTCAAGGCGAAGGAGGCCGGCGAGCCGCGCACCATCCTCTTCAACCTCTGCGGCCACGGCCATTTCGACCTTGTCGCCTACGACAGGTACCTCTCCGGCAACATGGAGGACTACGAACACCCGCAGTCCGAGATCGCGATGGCCCTCGCCGGCCTCCCCTCGGTCGCCGAGTAACTCCGCCCGCGACGCCACCCGCGCCTCCCAGCCGCACTGACACGACGACATGACGACGGGCCGGCTTCACGCCGGCCCGTCGCCTTTTGCCCGCAAGGAATGACGATGGCCGGTTCCTCGTCGTAGCCGTCCAGGGCGCATTCCCCCTGTTTCGCCGCCGCGGTTGAGAGGTCGGTCCAAGCCCGGACAGGTTCGGAACCGGCTCCTTCCTCGCGGGCGATGCCGGAACCGCACTGATCTGCCCCGAACGGGCCGAAAGCCCCCTCTCCCTCGTGCAGGGTCAGGGACTGCACCGGCACGGGCGGAGCGAGGGCTCTGGGTCGGACCGGTTCGCAGTCTCATGCCGGGTCCGCCCGCCGGATCGAACCGAACTCCGGAACTGCCCGCCAACCGACCCGCCCGGGGCGCCTGCGCGGGACCTGGGCCAACCGAACACGGGGCGGCCGTCCGCGGCTCAGCCGCCCACGCCCGGACGTGCCGCCCCGGCGCGCTCCATCGGCTGCGGTCGGCAGCGGTCGGCGCATCGCCAGCCCCGGCCTGCCCTGCCGCGTGACGGCAATTCCCCGGCCCCGCTATAGTCATCCATGCGGCGGCGGCGCGCCCCGCGCGGGCGCTCGCAAGGACATGTCGGGCATGGATACCACGGTGCTGCTGGCGGCCGTCTCGATCGCCGCCGTCCTGCTCATCATCGCCGGTGTCGCGGTCTCCCGCTCCGGCAAACTCGCCGTCGCGGGCGGATTTCGGCCACAGTCGCCGCAGGGCGTCGGCGTCGCCACCTCGTCCGCGGTATCGGCCCCGTCCCCGCGGCCGGCCTCGTTCACTGCGTCGCCGGTGCTCGAGTTCCCGGCGGTCCCCGAAGCGCCTGCCGCGTCTCCCTTTGCCCCTGCCGCCCGAGC
>JBJTKE010000128.1:0-3019 GCA_046096285.1 Chloroflexota bacterium | reverse complement strand
CCCGGAACAGCGCCGGGGGCCCGCGCACCGCCCCGATCTCCCGTGAGGAGTGCGGAAGCCCCGCTCCGCCCCGGCCGTTGACATCGTGAAAGTAGACCGCATCACGGTGCGGCCGCACCAGCGGCTTGCTCGCCCCCCGGTGCACCGGGACATCGCTTCGCCCCAGCAGGTCGAGCACGTCCAGCGTATTCTGCGTGGTGCGCTCCACGCCGATGTTCCCGGCCAGCGTGGTCACGGCCACCAGATCGGCCTCCGGCGAACCGGCGACATAGGCCAGCGCCAGGGCATCGTCGATCCCGGTGTCGACGTCCAGAATCAGCGGCTTTCTGCTGGCCACCGTCGCCCCCCTCACACGCGGGCCGCGCGCCGCGCCTCGGCCGCGGTCCAGGCGGCCACCGGCGGCGTCTCGGTGATCGGCGACTCCGTCACCACGTTCAGGAAGTACGGCCCGCCGTCGGCGAGCGCCTCGGCCACCGCTCGGTCGATCTCCCCGGGATCGGTCACATGCGCCGACCGGAACCCGAATCCCCGCGCGATCGCCGCGTAATCCACCGCGTTGAAATCGACCCCGAAGTAGCGGTCGCCGTGGTACAGGTGCTGCAGTTCCTTGATCCACCCGAACGTGTTGTTCGCGCACTGCACGATCACCACCGGCAGGTTGTACCGGGTGATCGTTTCCAGTTCCCCGACCGACATCCCGAAACTGCCGTCGCCGGTCATCCCGACCACCTGCCGTCCGGGCGCCGCGAACGCCGCACCGACCACGCCAGGGATCGCGTACCCCAGCCCTCCGTGCGCCCGCGGGATCACCGTCGTCCGGCCCGCGCGCCGCAGCTCGTACTGCGCGCTCAGGAAGGGCGTCGGCGTTCCCGGGTCCGCCACGATCAGCGTGTCGTCGGGCAACTGGCGCCGCATGGCCCGCACCAACTGGGCCGGCTTGATCGGCGTGCTGCGGACTGCGGCCTGCTCTGCGACCTCGGCCCAGTAGGCCTCGCGCCGTGCGGCGAACCCGTCGATCCGCGGCTGGTTGCGCCGCCGCACCACCGCGGGCCGCTCGACCGCCGTCAGCAGGTCGGCCAGCGTCAGCCGCGCGTCTCCCGCCAGCCCGGCCACCAGCCGGTAGTTGTTCCCGATCTCCCAGGGCTCCACGTCGATCTGGATCACCGCGGGCTGTCCCTGTTGCGGCGGCAGCGTCCAGTGGCAGGTGGTGGTGGATTCGGTCCGCGAACCGACGTAGATCACCAGGTCCGCCTCGAGCACCGCCTCGTTCGCGTAGGGCCGGGCCCCGTTTCCGCCGATGACGCCCAGCGCCACCGGGCTGGTCTCGGCGATGCTCCCCTTCCCGTTGATTGAGGTGGCGACCGGGATGTTCAGCGTCTCCGCGAGGGCCGTGAGTTCGTCCCATGCGCGCGAGATCATCACGCCGCCGCCGGCCACGATCACCGGCCGCTCTGCGCCGGCGATGGCGTCGGCCGCCCGCTGCACAAGCATCGCGTCCGGCCGGGTCGGGAGCGCGGGAGCGCTGGCAAACTCGGGGATTCCGTAGACGCTGCCGTCCGGCGTCTCGTCCTCCAGCACGTCGGCGGGGAGCGACAGATGGGTCGCCCCCGGCCGCCCGCTGGTGGACATGCGCACCGCCCGCCGCGCGGCCTCGGCCATCGTCGCCGCGCTGTTCACCCGCGTATTCCACTTGGTGACCGGCCGGAACAGCCCCTCCTGGTCGAGCTCGGTCAGCACGCCGCGCCCCTGCTGCCCGACCGGGGTGTCCGACGTCAGGCACAGCAGCGGCACCGCCGACCCCTGCGCCTCCGCCACGCCCGGCACGATGTACAGCGCTCCGCCGCCGCTCGGCCCCTCGCACACGCCGAGCTTGCCGGTCACCCGCGCGTAGACGTCGGCCATGAACGACGCCGAGCGTTCATCCCGCGTCATCACGTGGGCGATCTCGCCCTGCGCGTCGTTCAGCGCGTCGTAGAACGCCATTCCGGTGTCGCCCGGAAGGCCAAATATGTGTGTGACCCCGGATTGCCGAAGCACCTCGACCAGCGCCTGCGCGCCCTTCATGGCCGCCTCTCCCGTCTCCACCCGACCCGTCCGCCTGACCGGGCGACTATAGCAAACCTCAGGAAGCCGCCCCCGCCGGGTTGGCCGGGAAAACCAGTCACCGGACCCGCCAGGGATGCCGCGCTGCCGCCCTGCCTTGCGTCCGCGCAATGGCGCGCCAGTCTGTCAGACCGCGCCCAGCCGCAACGCCACGTAGAGGTCGTTCACGTTCGTTCCGGTCGGGCCGGGCGCGACGATGCCGCCGGCCGCCCGGAACACCGCGAGGCTGTCGTTGTCCATCAGCGCCGCCGCCGGATCGACCCCGGCCGCCGCCGCCCGCTCCGCCGTCCCACCGTCGCCGATCGCCCCGGCGACGCCGGTGAGGGCATCCTGCCCGTCGGTCGCAAGGCTGCCGGCAAGCCACCGGCTCTCCCCGATCCGCGCGAGTTCCACCGCGGCCGCCAGTGCGAATTCGGTGTTCCGCCCGCCGGCGCCGCCGCCACGGACCGTCACCGTCGCCTCGCCCCCGCCGAACAGCGCGTCCGCCGGTTCCTCACGGGTGAGCGCCGCCTCGATCCACTCCCGGCCCAGCGCGGAGGCTTCGCCCTCCCGCCGCCGCCACGCGATCCGCGCCCGCACCCCGTCGGCGGCCGCGGCAGCCGCCATCGCCTGCACCGCCCGGTCGTTGTCTCCTGCGAACGCGAGCACGTCCCCGGCCGCGGGAACCGCGGCGGGAGCCGAGCCAGCCAGTTCGACCAGGGCCTCGATAACCCCGGCGGGCACGGCTCCGGCGATGCCGTACCTCTCCAGCAGGCCAAGCGCGGCTGCCGCATCCGGCGTGGACGGGATGGTCGGTCCGCTCGCGATCACCCGCGGGTCATTCGACAGCACATCGGAGAGCACCAGCGTCACGAAGCGGGCGCGCGGCGCAACGGCCCGCAGTCCCCCGCCCTTGACCCGGCTCAGCGGCGTGCGC
>JBJTKE010000127.1:0-5386 GCA_046096285.1 Chloroflexota bacterium | reverse complement strand
TCGGCGCAGGTGCCGAGCGGAACGGCCAACAACCAGCTCAGCATCGGCAACCTCATCTTCGGCACATCGCTGGACGGCATCAATACGCAGATCAGCACCGGCAAGATCGGCATCGGCGTGAAAGCGCCGTCGGAACGGCTCCAAGTCGACGGCAACGTCTTGGCCACAAGCCACACCACGCCGTCCGACGCCGCGCTGAAGCATTCGGTGGAGCCGGTGAGCGGCGCGCTCGAGACGGTCGGCGCGTTGCGCCCGGTCACCTATGCCTGGAAGGACACCGTGCGCTTCGGGGAGCGCCGGGAGTACGGGCTGATCGCCCAGGAGGTCGAACCGGTCCTGCCGTCGGTCGTCCATGGCGGCCAGGGCCGCGAGTACTCGCTGAACTACGCGAAACTGGTCCCGGTGCTGATCGGGGCCGTCCAGGAACAGCAGGCGCAGATCGCCGCCCTCACGGCGCGGTTGGCCGCGCTCGAATCGGAGGTCTGACCCCTCCCCCTCGCGGTCGGACAGTTCCGGGATCGGCTGTCTCCGACCCTGGGCATCCGTCGCCCGCGATGCCCGGAACCGCCGCAGTTCGCCCCCCGCCGCCACGAAAAGCCCCGCTCCCCCGCACGGGGAGCGGGGCTTTGGGGTGATGGCAGATGCACGCGCCGGACGGCAGATCCAGGCGGTCCGGGCAGGCGGGGCTGGCGCCCCCGCCCACCGGATCAGACGTACTTCCAGGCGGTGATGCGGTTGTTCCCGGGCACTTCGCCGCCGCTGTCCACCACGAAGAACTCCAGGCCATCCGCGGGGAGCGCGAGCGTCTGCGGAGCGTCGAACTGGTTGCTGGCCTGCCCCTGGCCATTGCCGAGGGGCGTCGCGGCCTGCCATGCCGAGGTGGCGGTGGCGCGGGTCCAGACCGCGATGCGGTAGTTGTTGGTGTCGGCGACGTACAGCGTCAGCCCGTTCGGCGCCAGCGCCAGGCCGTAGGGGTCGCTGAACTCGTTGTTGGCGCTGCCCATGTTCACCCCGCCCAACGGGGCCTGGGCCTGCCAGGCGGCGTTCGCCGAGGCCCGGGTCCAGATCGTGATCCGGTTGTTTCCCTGATCCGCGACGTAGAGCTCGAGCCCGTTCGCGGAGAGCGAGGTCCGGTACGGGTAGCCGAACTTGTCGTTGGCTTCCCCGAACCCGGCCCCGATCGGGGTTCCCGCCTGCCAGGCGGCGCTGGTGGCGGCGCGGGTCCAGAAATCGACGCGCTCGTTGCCGGGGTCCGCCACGCACATCGTCAGCCCATCCGCCGACACCGCCACCCCTGTGATGGCGAAAAACTGGTCGTTGTCCGAGCCGCCTCCGTTGCCGAGCGGCGTCTGCGCCTGCCAGGCGGCGGTCCGGGACGCCCGCTTCCACACGCAGACCCGCGAGTTCTTGTCGTCGGCCACGTACAGCGTCAACCCATCGGATTGGATCGCCACGTCCATGGGAGCCCAGAACTGGTCGTTGCTGGTTCCCGAACTCGGGGCGCCCCGGCCCAGCGGGGTCTGGGCCTGCCAGGCGGCCCCAATCGAGGCGCGGGACCAGACCGTGACCCGGTTGTTCATGGTGTCCGCGACGAACAATTCCAGCCCATCCGGCGTAATCGCCACGCCGTTCGGGATGTCGAACTGGGAGTTGCCCGAGCCCTGTCCGGTGCCCAGGGGCGTTTGGGCCGTCCAGGTCCCTGCCGCGCAGACCCTGTTCTTGCAGAGCGGCTTTGCGCCGCCGCACGCCGCGCAGGAGGCCCCCGCCGCGCCGCAGGCGTCGTTCGCCGTGCCGGCCTGGCATTGGCCGCCCTTGCAGCACCCGGAGGGGCAATTGGCTGGAGAGCACCCCGTCACGCCGCAGGTTCCGGCGGCGCAGGTCTGCCCGGCCCCGCAGCCCGCGCAGGCGCCGCCGCCCGCGCCGCAGGCCGTGGCCGAGCCGCCCGGCCGGCAGACGGTGCCGATGCAGCAGCCCGGGCAGTTGCCGGGGTTGCAGCGCGCCCTGGCGCTGGGCTTGCACGCGCCGCCGTCGCAGACCAGGCCGTTGCAGCAGTTGAAGTTCTCGGTGCACTTCGTGCCGCCGTCCTTGACGCAGCCGCCGTCGCACCGGCCGTTCACGCAGGACTTGCTGCAGCATTCGCCGGAACTCGCGCAGGTCAGGTAGTTGGGCTTGCAGCGGCAGGCGCCGTCCGGGCAGTACTTCGTGCAGCAGTCCCGGTTCTTCTCACAGCGGTTGTCTTTCGCGGAGCCGTTGCCGCAGGGTCCGGCCGCGGCTGGCCGCCGGTTGCCGCGCCGGGCGCGCCGGGCGGCCGCCTGCGACGCGGCCGTCCCGCCAGCGAGCAGCGCGGCGGCGGCGGCGAGCGCCTCGCGGCGCGAGCGGGCGCCCCCGAGGGCGCGAAGCAGGGCATCGAAACGGTCGTCGAGCATCGGACTCACCCCCGGGCGCACCGGCCACGTCGCCGCCGGACATCACGCGACGCGGACATGGTACGGCGGCTTCCCCAGGAAGGAGCCACAGGAAACGCGCCAGAAATGCGCCAGAATGTCGACCGCGCCCGGAGTACCGGCGCGCGGCGGCGCCCCTCGCCCGGGCAGAGGCCGCCGCCGCGCCATGGTTCGCCCCTGAACGGGGGCCGGCCGAAGGCGGCCCGCCCTGGCCCTGGCCCTCGCCCTGCTTCGTCAGCTCTGCGTCCAGGAGGAGATGCGGTTGTTGCTCACGTCGCCCACCCAGATGGCCTGGCCATCGGCGGCGGCGAAGACCTTGATGGGCACGTCGAACTCGCTGTCGGCGGACCCGGCGCTCCCGGTTCCGAGGATGCCCCCGACTGCCTGGTGGGACCACACGGCGCTCGAGGCGTCCGGCCGATTCCAGATTGAGATGCGGTTGTTGCCGGTGTCGGCCACGAACATGGTCAACGTATCCGCGGTCACGGACACGCCGAACGGGCCGCCAAACTGGTTGGGGTCGGCGCCAGGAGCGCCGATGACGTCGATGTTGGCCCAGACCTGGTTGACCTGATCGGTGACGCCCCACCAGGAGATGCGGCTGTTGCCGGCGTCGGCCACCCAGGCCAGCAGCCCGTTGGCGGAGACGGCGACGTCGTAGGGCCCGTTGAACTGGCTCTTGCCGTTGTTGGGACCGGAGCCGAAGGTGGCCCGTTCGGTCCACGCGTTCGACGTCGCATCGGGCCGGGACCAGATCGAAACGCGGTTGTTGGCGGCTTCGACGACCAGCACCGTGAGGCCGTCGGCCGTGACGTCGATGCCGTTTGGCGAGTTGAACTGGTCGTCGTCTGCGCCGAGCGTGCCGAAGTTCGTCTGGTGGACCCAGGTGGTGGGCTGGGCCAGCGTCCGGGTCCAGACCGAGACGCGGTTGTTGCCGGTGTCGGCGATGAGCGTGGTCAGGCCGTCCTCGGTGGCCACCACGCCGACCGGAAGCGACAGATCGGTGCTGCCGGCCCCCGAGGTTCCGCTGATCGTGGAATGGGGCGCCCAGTCCTTGCTGGCGACGCTCGGCCGGGTCCAGACCGAGATGCGGTTGTTGTTGACGTCGGCGACCCAGAGCATCAGTCCTTCCGGGGAGACGTGGACGCCTGCCGGGCCGGCGAACTCGGTGGCGGCGGCGCCGGAGACCCCGGATCCGATGGTCGTGAAGTTGGCCCAGGTCCCGGCCGCGCAGGTCCCGGCGGTGCAGAGCGCGGCCAGGCTCGGGCAGACCGCGCAGGCTGCGCCGCCCGCGCCGCAGGCATCGGCGGCCGCTCCCGGCTGGCAGACGCCATCGGCGCAGCAGCCGTTCGGGCAGGACGCCGGGCCGCAGCGGACCGGGGCCCCGCAGATGCCGTCCAGGCAGACACCCGGGTAGGTGCAGGTGGCGCAGACGCCCCGCTTCGGCCCGCAGGCCGTGCGGTGGGAGCCCGCGCGGCAGACCGTGCCGGCGCAGCATCCGGGGCAGTTGCCGGGGGTGCAGCGGGCGCGGCGGGAGGGCCGGCACTCGCCCCTGATGCAGGCGAGTTCGTCCTGGCAGTTGAAGTTCTCGCGGCAGACCGAGCCCTCCGGGCGCGCGCCGCCGTCGCAGCGACCGTCGATGCACCGCCCGGAGCAGCAGTGCTTGCCGTTCCTGCATTCCATCCAGTTGGGCTTGCAGCGGCAGACGCCCTCGGCGCAGTACCCGGTGCAACATGCGCCGTCGTTCAGGCAGCGGTTGGCTTTCGGGCCGCCGGGGCATGGTCCCTCGGGGGCCGGGCGGGCGCCGGAGCCGGAACCTTGCTTGCGGTCCTTCGCGGCGGCAGCCGTCCTTCCGCCAAGCAACCCGGCGGCGGCGGCGGCGAGTCCGCGCCGGGAAACCCCTGCCGCGAACGCTGCGCGCATCAGGGCGTCGAACCGGTTCCCATCCATGCCCCTGGTCCTCGACGATGAAAGATGAAAGATGAACGCGGCGGACTGCCCCGCCCGGCCAGACGCCGGGATGGTACAGGGTTTGCCGGAAAAATGCGGAAACGAAATGGCAACGTGCGCGGCCGCGACGTGGCGAGGACACGGCCCCCTACGCAGCGCGGACCGCGTCGCGCCGGACCTGGCCAGGAACGAAGGGCAAGCGTGTGGATCGCCTCGCGGTCTGCCCGGGGACGGATCAGGTGGGGATGGTCGCGCAGTTCACGATGGCGTCGAGGTCGCCGCCTTCGTCGAGGTTGAAGTTGCAGGCCGTTACCCTGCACGTGTTTTCCAACACCGTTCCGTCATAAGTGTCTCCGAGGTAAAGCCTCAAAAGGCAAATGGACGCCAACTCGCCTGAAAGCCGGTAGTCGCAGGATATGGCGATCTCGCCGGCCTCGCAGGTGACGAAGCAATTCCCGTAGGTGTCGTCTGAACCGAACGTACAGGTTTCTTTTCGTGTCGTTATGGTCCACGGCAATCGGCCGATAGTGCCGGTTGTCCCGGCTGGACCGGTGTCGCCGGCGGGGCCGGTCATGCCGGTCGCGCTGACTGGGCCGGTGAAGCCGGTCGGGCCGGTCGGGCCGGTGAAGCCGGTTGGGCCGGTGACGCTGCTGCGCGGGCCGGTGGCGCCAGTCGGACCGGTGGGGCCGGTCACGCCGGTCGCGCCAGTAGTGCCCGTGGTGGCGGTGGGTCCGAAGGGTCCGGTAAGCCCCTCCGGGCCGGTGACGGTGCTGGCCGGGCCGGTTGGTCCGGTTGGGCCGCTGACCGGGCCGGTTGGTCCGGTGGGGCCTGCTGGCCCGGCCGGTCCGGCTGGGCGGTCGCCGGGGTGCCGGCAGACGCCCTCGGCGCAGGTCATGGGCTCGGCGCACTCGGCTTTCGACCCGCACGCCATGCCGGCGGATTTCGGGCGGCATTTGCCGTTGCTGCAGGAGCGGGTGCAGCACTGGTCATCG
>JBJTKE010000126.1:0-3958 GCA_046096285.1 Chloroflexota bacterium | reverse complement strand
TGCCAGACGGCCATGCTGGGAAAGAGGGACCAGCCGCCGGTCAGGATCGGGTCCTGGGAGGCGTCGGCGAGGATCGTCGTGTCCGCGGGGAGGCGGACGGATTCGAACAGGACGTCGTGGCTGGCGGTGGCGCGCATCCCGAGGGTATCCCAGGTCTCGACGATGCGGATGCCAGGGTGGGAGGCGCGCACCAGCACGTTGCCGCGCCGGGGCGGGGCGTCGCCATCGGCCACGGCGCATAGCACGGACATGAAGGTGAGGCCGGGCGAGAGGCTGCCCCAGCTCTTGTGGCCGTCGAGCAGCCAGGAGCCGTCGGGCTGGCGGGTGAGGGTGGTCGAGGGCAGGGCGCCGCGGGAGGGGCTGCCGAGGGTCGGCTCGCTGTTGATGGTGTTGATCAGCGCGCCGTCGCGGACCACTTCCCGGCAGACGGCGGCATAGACCTCCTCCGGCCAGGCCTTGCCCGCGCCGAGACGGCCGACCAGCGAGAGATGCATGGTGGTGAGCAGGGCGGTGCTGCCGCAGGCGCGGGCGATGCGCTCCTGGGCGAGGGCGGTTTCCCAGGGGTCGGCGCCGAAGCCGCCGTGGGCCTCGGGCACGGTGATGGCGAGGTAGCCGGACTCCCGCATATCCTCGACGTTGCGGAACGGGAATTCTCCGGTTCGGTCATACTCGGCGGCGCGTTCGGCGATGGGACCGGCAAGGCGGTCGGCAAGGTCGATCAGCGCGGCCTGCCGTTCGGTTCTGGGGTACCCGAGCATGTCGTGGCGCGATCCTTCCGCGTGCGGCGTGGGGCGTGCTGCGGTCAGGGTAGCCCAGCGGCGGGCGCGGCGGCGAGCGTGCCGGCCCGGAATGGTGGATCATCCGCGGGACCTGAACCGGACCCGCGCGGAGGAAGGTGCAGATGGCGTTGTTCGCGAACATGGACCTGATCGCCCAGGAGAAGTGCGAGACCACCGAGGGCCCGCTCTGGAACGAGGAGGAGCAGGCGCTCTACTGGCTCGACATCCCGGCGGGCAAGCTCTACCGCTACGAGCCGCGAACCGGCGAAACCCGGATGGTGCATGCCGCGGGCGGCCCCGTCGGCGGCTACACCTTCCAGGAGGACGGCTCCTTCCTGCTCTTCGGCGATGATGGCGCCATCCGCTCCCTTCGCGGGAGCACGGCTGCCGTCCTGCGCGAGGGCATCGAGGACGAGGCCGGGTCCCGCTTCAATGATGTCATCGCCGATCCCGAGGGGCGCGTGTTCTGCGGCACCATGCCGCACGACACCCGGCCCGGCCGCCTCTACCGGCTCGACCCCGACGGCTCGCTGACGCTGGTGCTGGAAGACGCCGGCCTGTCCAACGGCATGGGCTTCTCGCCGGACCTGAAGCACTTCTATCACACCGATTCCGACAAGGGCACGATCACCCGCTTCTCCTACAACCGCAAGACCGGGGCGATCTCCCGGCCGAAGGTGATCGTCTCGGTGCCGGCCGCCGACGGCCTGCCGGACGGCATGGCGGTCGACAGCGTGGGGACGATCTGGTCCGGCATCTGGGATGGCTCCAACCTGATCCGGTTCGGCCCCGACGGCACCATCATGGAGAAGGTCTGGTTCCCGGCCCGCAAGGTGAGCAGCGTCACCTTCGGCGGCGAGGAGTACCGCGACGCCTACGTGACCCTGGCTGGCGGCAACGACCCGGACAACGAGGGCGGCAGCGCCGGCGCCGTGTACCGGGCCGATCTCGGCGTGGCCGGACGACCCGCCTACCGCTCCCGGATCGACGTGGCCGGCGAGGGATGGCGCGCCCCGGTCGCCTCGGACCCGGTGGACATGACCTGGACCGACGCCGGGGACGACGCCCCCGCGGTCGCTCCGCCCCAGGCCGCGCCGCCGCCGCCGAAGCGCAGCGACGACCCGCCCTGGCTGAAGCGCGGCATCTGACGCCGCGCCGGTGAACGCCGCCGCCCCCGGTTTTCCGCGAGGAAACCGGGGGCGGCATGATTTCCGCGAGGCGCGGCACGCGGCCCGTGTGCGGTCCGGCTACTTCGCGAACCGGTTGGCTTCCGGGTCGTCGGTGTCGAACGGGACCTCCAGCAATTCCGGCCAGAGAGCGTCGGGAATCGGAAAGGTCAGGTAGTCGACCGTCTGCCGGATGCGCTCCGGCCGGCTCATGCCGACGATGGTGTTGGTGATGCGCGGGTCGCGGGTGGAGAACTGGAGCGCGGCGGCGGCGAGCGGCACGCCGTGGCGGTCGCAGATGGCGGCCATCCGGCGGACGCGGTCGATCATCTCGGCGGGAGCGTCCTGGTAGGCGTAGCGCGGGTAGGCGTCCGGTCCCTTGGCGAGCACCCCGCTGCCGTAGGGCGCCGCGTTGAGCACCGCCAGGCCCTTCCGGTGGGCGAGGGTCAGGAGGGGGTCGGCGGAGCGATTGAGCAGGGTGTAGCGGTTGTGGGTGATGACCGCGGCGAAGGCTCCCGTCTCGACGTACTCGATTTCGAGCGGGATCGGGCCGCCCGCGACGCCGAGATGGCCGATGACGCCCTGTTCCCGGTAGCGCGTGAGCACCTCCATCGGGCCGCCGGGGGCAAACGCGGCCTGGACGGTCGTCCACTCCGGATCGTGGAGATAGACGATCTCGATGCGGTCGAGTCCGAGCAGCGACAGGGAGCGCTCCATGCGCCGCTTGACGGTGTCGCCGGAATAGTCGTTGTCCTTCGGGTTGCGGCCCTGCTTGGTCTGGAGCACGGCGCCGCGGGGCAGGCCGCCGCGTTCGCGCAGCACATGGCCGACACGGCGCTCGCTCTCGCCGTCGCCGTAGAGCGCGGCGGTGTCGATGTAGGGGATGGGACTGTCGAGGCCGGCGCGGATGGTGGCGTAGGCGTCCTCGTCGGTGACCCCGTACTTGAAGGTCTCGGGCATGTTGCCGAGCGGGGCGCAGCCGATGGAGATGGGCGGAACGTCGAAGCCTGCCCGGCCAAAGGGCTTCCACGGGATGGCGGCGGTGCTCACGATGGGACTCCTCCACTGGAGCGAACGGGCTGGTCGCGCGGGCATCTTACCGGAGTCGGGGCGCCGGCAGGCGGGGTACACTGGCGGCGGCCCCGGCCGGGGTGGTGAAACGGCAGACACGCCAGCCTTAGGAGCTGGTGGCCGCAAGGCCGTGCGGGTTCGAGTCCCGCTCCCGGCACCGAGGGAGAGGCCCGGCCGGAGCCCGCGGGCGATCGCAGACCGCGAATCGCGCCAGCCGCCGCGGGGGCCGCCAGCAAGGGGGACCGGCGTCGTCGCCGGCCTTCGGGGCCTGCCCGGCGCGGCGCCCGTTTCTCATGGACGGGAGTCCGGCGGTTCCCCGGAGCCTGCCGGCGGCGTGGCTGGCGGCGGCTTCCGGGAGCGGGGATGGCGCTCGTCCACGGGCCGCCGCGCACGGCCGGGGCGGGCGTTCGCGAATGCCCGGATGCGGCGCCGATGCCTCGGCCTTCGCGCGGTTGCCCCGCCGGGATTCCGGTCGGCGCTGGACCGGTCGATGCGGGCGCGGCGGGCCGGGCCGGTTGCGAGGACGCCGCCGCTGCGGTAGAGTGGTCAGACCAGCAGATGTTTGGTCCTCCCGGAGGCGTCATGGCGATTCGCGGTGTGGAGTTCATCGGCCTTCGCTCCCAGTTGCCCCAGTCCGCCCAGTTCTCCTAGGGCTCCGCCGCCGCGCGCAACGTCGGACTCGTCCGGGTGTTCACCGGGGACGGCCTCGATGGCGTGGGCGAGACCAGCGTCACCTTTCCCCTGTGGAGCCTCGAGGAGCGCGCCTGCACCGTCCGCGAGGGGTTGGCCCCGCTCGTGCTCGGCCGCGACGAATCCGACATTCCCGGCCTTGTCTCCCATCTCAACGCCACCCTGGGGCGGCTCTCCCCGCTCTGGTCGGCCGTGGCCATCCAGGCCGCCATCGGCGCGTTCGAGATGGCCCTCTGGGACCTCGCCGGCAAG
>JBJTKE010000125.1:0-4562 GCA_046096285.1 Chloroflexota bacterium | reverse complement strand
GTAGATCCACGGGTAGCCCATGATCGCAAGCACCGCGATCACGGTCGGCAGCACCATCACAATGGCGAACCGCCGGTCCGCCCGCTCCTTCAGCGTGGGCCCCGGCCCCCGCGTCGCCGGTTCAGCGGTGCGGGAAACCGGCGGCGCGGCCCCTGCGGCCGCCCGTGAGATGGACATTGGACGTTGCGCCCGCGAGAACGGCGAGCCCCGGCGCCCGGCGGGAACCACCCCCCCCGGGCGCCGGAGGCACCCGATCGCCTGCTACTCCGGGTACAGATCCTTCAGTTCGGTCTGCAGATTCGTCAGGTTGTCGATAACTTCCTGCATCGTCCGCTTGCCGCCCATGTATTCCTGGATTTCCGTCATCATCTGCCAGTTCCACTCGGAGAACCACATCGTGGACTCCACCGGGCGGCCGCGCGACATCTCGAGCTGCTTGAAGTGCGTCTCCATGTCCCGCCAGCCCTCCCAGGCCGCCGTGACCTCGGGGTCATTCAGCACTTCGGGGTACGGGTTGCCGAGGCCCTTTTCGAGCGCCCACCGCTTCACGCCGTGGTACTCGCCGTCCTTCGCCTTCCCGCCCAGCCACTGCATCAGGTTCCAGGTGCGGTCGCGGTCGGTGTTCTGCGCTCCCATCAGGTAGCACGCCGTCCAGCTGAACGTCTCGCGCGTGCTCCCCGGCATGATCGCGTTCATGCTGATGCCCTGCGTCTTCGAGTTCTCACCCGTGTTGAAGGCCTGCAGGTCGTAGTCGTGCACCACCATGAAGGAGTGGTTGCCGGTCATCCACGCCGGCACCGACTCGCCCTCCTGCGTCATGATGTCCGGCGGCGAGATGCCCTCGTCCAGCATCAGCTTGTGCATGTCCAGCACCTTGCCGAATGCCGTGCCGCCGTCGGCGATCACGAGGTTGTTCTGCTCGTCGAAGATCGTCTCGCCCTCGGAGTAGCACATCGCGAAGAAGCTCCACGACAGCTCCGCCCAGCCGTGGTTCTGCGCGCTCAGGAACGGGTGCGCGCTGATCCCGTCCTTCTGCAGCTTCCGCGCCTGGTCCAGCATCTCTTCCCAGGTCGTCGGCGGCTGCAGCCCCGCCTTGTCCAGGTGCTCCTGGTTGTACACGAACGAGTTGTAGCCCGAGTAGTACGGCAGCGCGCCCATCGTGCCGTCCGCCAGCGTCAGGTTCTTCACCGCGAACGGCAGCATGTTCTCCTTGTACCACTCGGTGGTCTCGCCGGAGAGCCCCTCCACGTTCTGCGTGAACCCCGCCTTGTTCCACCGGTGCATGTACTCCGTCTCGGAATACACGCACGACGGCGTGTCGCCGCCCAGGAACTTGGTCTCCACGATCTGGTGGTAGTTCCCGCCCGTCGTCAGCCGGTACTCCACCGTCTCGTCGTAGGCCGCCTGGAAGTTCTTGACGTTGTCCTCGACGATCTCCGGCGAGTAGCCCCAGCCGACCATCGACACCGGCGCGTCCTGCGCACTCGCCACCGGGGCGCCGCCCAGCCGCGCAAGCCCGGTCACCATCGGCGCGCTCATCCCCAGCGCCGCCCCGATCTTCAGGATCTGACGCCGGTTGTACCCGCCTCGCCGAACGTCGGCGATGAACTCCTCTTGCCGCCGCAAACGATCCATACGGTTCACGCTGGCACCTCCCGAACACTCCAGACGCTTCCAGCCCCACTCCACTGCGGGGGGCGCGGCTCCGTCCCTCGGAACCGAACCATTCTGGCCGTTGGTGGTGGACCTTCCCGGTCCTGAGCCGGCCCGCCTCGCGGACCCCATCCTCTACTCTCGGAATGAACGCTGTAGCACCTTATCCTGCCCGCCTTGATGCGTCAATACCCTGCCCGGACCGTTGCTTATGTGGCGCATTATTTGTCAAGGCTTGCTGTATTCGCCGCCCCCGCGCCCGGCCCAGCCTTGACCGCCCACCGGACGGACCCTATACTCCGCCCCATACGGGCGATTAGCTCAGTTGGTTAGAGCGCTACGTTGACATCGTAGAGGTCACTGGTTCGAGTCCAGTATCGCCCACCGCGGCGCCGCCCCCTGCGGCGCCGTTTCCCGTTCTCTCCCGGCGAGGCGCCCCATGACGTTCCCCCCCGGCGCACCCGCCATCCAGGTCTCTGCCCTCCGCAAGACCTACGACGTGCCGGAACGCGAATCCGGCCTCCGCAACTCCCTCCGCAGCCTCTGGCGCCGCCAGTCTCGGGAGGTCGTCGCCGTCGCCGGCATCTCTTTCGACGTCCAGCCCGGCGAACTCGTCGGCTTCCTCGGCCCCAACGGCGCGGGCAAGACCACCACCCTCAAGATGCTCTCCGGCCTCCTCCACCCCACCTCCGGGGAAGCCCGCGTCCTCGGCCACGTCCCCTGGAAGCGGGACCGCGCCTACCTCCGCCAGATGACCCTCGTCATGGGCCAGCGCAACCAGCTCGTCTGGGACATCCCCGTCGCCGACTCCTTCGACCTCAACCGCGCCATCTACCAGGTTCCCGAGCCCCAGTACCGCCAGACCCTCGCCGAACTCGACGCCCTGCTCGACCTTGGCCCCCTCCTCACCAAGCCCGTCCGCAATCTCTCGCTCGGCGAGCGCATGAAATGCGAGCTCGCGGGCGCCCTCCTCCATCGCCCCACCGTCCTCTTCCTCGACGAGCCCACCCTCGGCCTCGACGTCACTGCCCAGCGCCGCATCCGCGCCTTCATCGCCCGCTACGCCGAGCGTCACACCGCCACCGTCCTCCTCACCAGCCACTACATGGCCGACGTCGAGGCCCTCGCCCAGCGCGTCATCGTCATCCACCACGGCGCGCTCCTGTTCGATGGCCCCCTCGCCGCCCTCGTCGAGCGCTTCTCCCCCGACAAGACCATCACCGTCGATCTCGACGGCCCCGCCGCCGACATCGGCCGCTACGGCGAGATCGTCTCCGTCGAGGATGGCCGCGCCACCCTGCGCGTGCCCAAGGCCGAATCCGCCGCCGTCACCGCCCGCCTCCTCGCCGATCTCCCCGTCATCGACCTCACCATCTCCGACCCCCCCGTCGATGAGGTCATCGATCGCGTCTTTTCCGCCCCCGGCCCCGGGTCTCCGCCATGACCTCCATCCCCGCCCTCTATCTCGCCCAGTTCCGCACCACCATCGCCGAGCAACTCCAGTACCGCGGGGCCCTCTTCATCTGGCTCATCGGCCTCATCCTCGAACCCGTCGTCTTCCTCTCGGTCTGGATCGCCGTCGCCGCCTCCCAGGGCGGCTCCGTGGACGGCTTCACCGCCGGCGGGTTCGCCGCCTACTACCTCGCCGCCATGCTCGTCGACCACGCCACCTTCACCTGGATCATGTTCGAGTTCGAATACTGGATCCGGCAGGGCTCCTTCTCGCCGCTGCTGCTCCGCCCGGTTCACCCCATCCACCGGCAGGTCGCCGTCAACCTCACCTTCAAGCTGCTCAGCTCCGTGGTGCTGCTGCCCGTCGCGGCCATCCTCGCCCTCGTGTTCCGGCCCCAGGCCGACCTCCAGCTCTGGGCGCTCCTCGCCTTCGTTCCCTCCCTCCTGCTGGCGATGGCCCTCCGCTTCACCATCGAATGGACCCTCGCCCTCGCCGCCTTCTGGATCACGCGCGTCAGCGCCCTCAATCAGCTCTACTTCATCGTCTTCATCTTCCTGTCCGGGCAGGCCGCGCCGCTCGCCCTCCTCCCCGGACCGGTCGCCGACCTTGCCCGCTGGCTGCCCTTCTACCGGATGCTCGGCTTCCCGGTGGAACTGCTCCTCGGCAGGCTCTCCCCGCGCGATGCCCTCCTCGGCATCTGCTTCCAGGCCGCCTGGCTGGCGGTCGCCCTGCTCCTCATGAACGTCCTCTGGGACCGCGGCATCCGCCGCTACTCCGCCGTGGGAGCCTGACGGTGGACACCATCCGCCTGCTCGGCCTCCATCTCAAGCTCGGCATCCTCAACGAGGTCCAGTACCGCGCCAACTTCTGGATGCAACTGCTCCAGTCCGCCATCGGCCTGCTCACGTCACTGCTCGGGCTCGGCATCGTCTTTTCCAAGACCAGTTCTCTCGCGGGCTGGGGTCCCGCCGAGTTGCTCGCCGTCGTCGGCGTCTACATGGTCGTCGGCGGTTTTGCCCAGCTCGTCATCCAGCCCAGCCTCAGCCGCTTCATGGAGGATGTCCGCCTCGGCACCCTCGACTTTATCCTCACCAAGCCCGTCGACGCCCAGGTCCTCATCTCCATGCGCCGCATCGAGATCTGGAAGCTGATCGACATCGTGCTCGGCGCGGTCGTCATCGGCGTCGCCGTTTCCCGCCTCGGCGCCCGGATCGGCTGGTCCCAGGCTGCCGCCTTCGTCATCGTGCTCGTCGCGGGCCTCGTGATCGTCTACAGCTTCCTGCTCTTCCTCGCCACCTTTTCCTTCTGGTTCGTCCGACTCGAAAACGTCCTCAACATCTTCCAGTCCATGTACGAGGCAGGCCGCTGGCCCATCCTCATCTACCCGCCCTGGCTCCGCTACGCCCTCACCTTCATCGTTCCCATCGGCTTCGCCATCACCGTCCCCGCCGCGGCC
>JBJTKE010000124.1:0-2318 GCA_046096285.1 Chloroflexota bacterium | reverse complement strand
GAGCAGGTGGCGCATGCGCCGGATGCGCAGGTTTCGGTGGCGTCGCAGGCGTCGCAAGCGATGCCGCCGGTGCCGCAGGCGCTCGAAGTGGAGCCGGCGCGGCAGATGCCATAGCGGTCGATGCAGCCCGCGCAGGCGGTGCAGGTCATGGCGACGCAGGTCTGGCCGGTCGAGCAGGCCGAGCAGGTCGCGCCCTCGGCGCCGCAGGCGAGATTGGACGCGCCGGAGCGGCACTGGCCCTTGCCGTCGATGCAGCCGGAGCAGGGCCGGCAGACCTTGTCGTCGCAGGTCGAACCGGCGGCGCAGGTCTTTCCACAGACGCCGCAGTTGGCGCGGTCATGTTCGAGGTCGACGCAGACGCCGCTGCACAGCGCCCTGCCGCGCGGGCAGAGGCAGCGGCCGTCGTTGCAGGCCGTACCGTTGCTGCAGGTCCCGCAGGAGCCGCCGCAGCCGTCGGACCCGCAGGTCCGGTTGGTGCAGTTCGGCGCGCAGACGCAGACGCCACTCTGGCAGGTCTTGCCGCGTCCGCAGGAGCAGGTTCCGCCGCAGCCGTCGTCACCGCAGGCGGTTCCGTTGCAGGCCGGCTTGCAAACGCAGGCGCCGGAGTATGAGCACATCTGCCCGGTGGCGCAGGTTCCGCAGGAGCCGCCGCAACCGTCGGAGCCGCAGGTCCTGCCAGCACAGTTCGGGGTGCAGGGAGCGCAGGTTCGCTTTGATCCGCTGCGGACGCAGCGGCGGGAGCAGCAGTTGGAGTCCTCCCGGCAGGTGGCGCCGCCGGCGAGGCAGCGGCCGCTGGAATTGTCGCCCTGAGCGCCGGGGCCGCCCGCGGAGTGCTTCCGGCCGCCACCGTCCCGGCCGCGTTTCGTGCCGGCGCCCTGTTTCGCGTGGGCGGCCGCCGAGCCGAGACCGAACAGGCCGGCGATCGCCGCCGCGATCCCGGCGCGCCTGCTGGACTTCGCGCCCAGCACCCGCGCTACGTCGTCAAACTGGCGGTCTTCCATGGCCATACCCCTTCCACGTCAACCGGCGCGATTCGCGCCAGCGGACATTTGCCTCCGTGCCAATCGCGGAGAGCGCAATTCCTGTGGTTCCTCTGGAAGACAGGAGGGTGAATCGGGCCCGCCTGATACATCCTCGGCGACGTGCCTCGCCGTGGCTCGACGCGGCCCGCGTACAATGGCCGCGGAGCGTGGCGAGAGGGTCCATTGTGGTGAACAAGATTCGCAGTCTGGCCTGGCACCTGGGGCTGGGCCGGGAGATCGGCTGTCTGTTCTGGGCGATGGTCTCGCTTGAGGCGGCATACGGCGCCTACGGCGGCATCTGGCCGCTGTGGATCGAGCATCTCGGGGCGCCGGTGAGCGTGGTCGGGCTGGTGCTCGGTTCGGCCGGGTTGATGCGGCTGGTGACCCTCGCCCCGTCGGCGGGGCTGGCCGAGCGGTTCGACCCGAAGCGGATCATGGTCATCGCCCGGGCCTTCGCGGTGGCCGGGCTGGTGTCGGCGGCCTTCGCCACCCACTGGACGCAGTTGTGGTTCATGGTCGTGGCCACCGCGATCGGCGAAATCGCCTTTCCGCTGACGCAGGCGCACCTCGCCAACCTCGCCGGCGACAACCGGGTGCGGGCGTTCACGCTGGTCTTCAACGTCGGGCCGGCGGTCGCCTTCGGACTGGCGCCGCTGATCGCCGGGGTGCTGATCGCGAAGTCGGGGATGCAGTCCGCGCTGCTGCTCGGGGTGGTCTTCGGGGTGATCTCGCTGTACTGGTTCGCGCGGCTGTCTCCGGTGCCGCGGGAGCATCACCACGATCAGTCGGTCACCTATCGCGAGGCGTTCGCCCAACCCGGGGTGCGGCGGTTGCTCGGCCTGCAATTCGCGACGATCTTCGTGCTGTCGATGGGCATCTCGCTGCTGTCGAACTTCCTTGCGTCGGAGCGCGGCATCTCGCCGGCCATCGTGGCGGTGCTGGGCGGGGTGGGGTCCGCCGGGAGCGTCATCTACGGGCTGGCCATCACCCGCAGCAAGCGGATGCAATCGGTTCCGCTGATCGCGGTGGCCGGGGGGGTCGCGCTGGTGATGGTGACGCTGGCGGTGTGCCTCGCCACCTCGTTCGTGCCCGCCATCGTCGTGGCCTTCCTCGGCCGGGGGGGGCTGTGGTCGGCGTGGGGGCTGTTCGTGGCGGTGCTGGGCGAGACGGTGACCTCGGAGCGCCACCGGCCGCGGGTCTTCACGTTGAGCGAGATGATCGGCGGCACCGCCTTTTTCTCGGCGCCGATGCTCTCCGGGGGGCTGTTCGAGCTGCGCCCCGGGCTGCCGCTGCTGG
>JBJTKE010000123.1:0-22598 GCA_046096285.1 Chloroflexota bacterium | reverse complement strand
AAGCAGGGCGTCGACGCCGCCGAGGCGATGCGCATCGCCGAGCGCGAGGCCGCGATGGCCGCCGTGCACGGCTAGGGCGGGAGGAACAGCAGCGTGACCGATCCGTCCACCATCGCCCTCGCGGCGGATGATGCCGCCGTCCCGGCGATGCCCGCCGACCCGTGGGCCCGCGGCAACTACTTCGCCGACAACGTGGAATGGCACCCGGCCCTGCGCGCCCTGCGCGAGGCCATGCCCGACACCATCGTCGATGTCGTCCGCTTCCGCGATGAAACGACCATCCACGTCCGCCGCGAGGACTACCGGGAGGTCTGCCGCTACCTGCGTGACCACCCGAAGCTCTCCTTCAACTTCCTGACCGACACCACCGCCGTCGACATGCTGAAACTTCGCGAGACCCCCCGCTTCGACGTGGTGGCCCAGCTCTACAGCCTGCCGAACCGGGTTCGCCTGCGGATCAAGGCGGGTTGCAACGACGGCGAACCGGTGCCCTCGCTGGTTCCCCTCTGGAACGGCGCGAACTGGCTCGAGCGCGAAGCCTTCGACATGTTCGGCATCGTCTTCGACGGCCACCCGAACCTGCGGCGCATCCTGCTGCCCGATGACTGGGAAGAGGGCCACCCGCTTCGCAAGGATTACCCGTTGCGCGGCTGGCGCGAGTTCACGCCCATGAACGCCGAGCGGACCGTTGGTCGCCAGCGCACCCGCTGGACCGGGAGGGAGTCCTCGTAATGTCCGCCATCACCAACCGCCCCGGCAGCAGCGTCCCCGACTTCGAGGGGTCGGTTTCCGAGTCGCTCGGCTCGCTCACCATCTCCGACGAGATCGCGCTCTCCGGCGACGAGCGCCTGATGACCCTCAACATGGGGCCCCAGCACCCGACCACCCACGGCGAGCTCCGCGTGGTCCTCAAGCTCGACGGCGAGGTGATCACCGACTGCGACCCGGTGATCGGCTACCTGCACCGCGGCACCGAGAAACTGGGCGAGGCCCACCGGTACTCGCAGATCCTGCCGTGGACCGACCGCACCGACTACGTCGCCGCGCCGATGAACAACCTCGGCTGCGTGCTGTCCATCGAGAAACTGGTCGACGTCACCGCTCCCGAGCGCGCCCAGTACTGGCGCGTGATCATGAGCGAACTCTCCCGCGTGGCCAGCCATCTCGTCTGGCTCGGCACCCACGCCCTCGACATTGGCGCGCTGTCGATGTCGCTCTACTGCTTCCGCGAGCGCGAGATCATCCTCGACATCTTCGAAACCTTCTGCGGGGCGCGTCTCACCACCAACATGATGGAGATCGGCGGCTTCTCCCGCCCGATCCCCGAGCCGCTGCCGGGCATGGTCCGCGACTTCTGCAAGCTCTTCCCCGCGCGACAGCAGGAGTACGCCACCCTCCTCACCGCCAACCCGATCTGGCAGGCCCGGACCAAGGGCGTCGGCGTCATCACCCCCGAGGCCGCCATCTCCTACTCGCTGACCGGCGCCTGCCTCCGCGGCTCTGGCATCAACTACGACATCCGCAAGGCGATGCCCTACCTCGTCTACGACCGCCTCGACTTCGAGGTCCCCCTCGGCCAGCACGGCGACACCTACGACCGCTACCTCGTCCGCATGGAGGAGATGCGCCAGGCCATCCGCATCATCCTGCAGTGCCTTGACGCCTGCGAGCGCATGGACGGCCCGCTGATGGCCTACGAGTCGGCCTATGTCATCCCCCCCCACACGGGCACCATGACCACCGCCGAGGACATGCAGCGCCACTTCATCTGGGTCATCAAGGGCTTCAACCCGCCCGTCGGCGAGGCCTACGCCGCCGTCGAGCATCCCAAGGGCGAGAACGGCTACTACCTCGTTTCCGACGGTGGCCCGCTGCCCTACCGCTGGCGCATCCGCACCCCGGACTTCGTCAATCTCTCCATCCTGCCGCATCTCGCGCAAGGCGCCATGCTCGCCGACATCGTGGCGCTGATCGGCACCATCGACATCGTGCTCGGCTCCGTCGATCGCTGACGCCCCGCGCCGAACTTCGGCAGACCTGCCGGCGCGGGGTAGGGGGGGCAGGTCACACGGTGAAGGCCAGGAGGGACTCGCATGGACTACTACGCCCTTCTTCGGCAGGCGCACGTGCGCGTTCAGCCGCGCGCCTACCTCGAGATCGGCATGTCGCAGGGCCACTCCCTCGCCCTTGCCTCCTGCCCATCGCTGGCGATCGACCCCCAGCCCGACCTTACCTCCGGACAGAACATCGTCGGCGTCAAGCCCTGGCTCAAGGGCTACCGCTCCACCCGCGACGGGTTCTTCGCGGCCCACGACCCGGCCACGGCGCTCGAAGGTCTGCCGCTCGATCTTGCGTTCATCGACGGCATGCACTTGATCGAGAACGTGATCCGCGACGTCGCCAACTGCGAGCGCTGGAGCCATCCGGGCGGGATGCTCGCCATTCATGATGTCTATCCCCCTGACCCGGAGTGGGCCAAGCGTGAACCACGCGCCAGAAACTGGACCGGCGACGTGTGGCGCATCGTGCCCTGCCTCCGCCAGTGGCGGCCGGACCTCGATCTCACGCTGCTCGACGCGACGCCATCCGGCATGCTGATCGTCCGCAACCTCGACCCGGGCAGCCGTGTCCTGACCGAGCAGTTCCCGGCCATCATGGCCGGCCTTCTCGGGGACGAACGCCCGTACGAGACCCAGGTCACCGGGTTCCTCGCGGCTGAAAGCCCACGCTCCACCGAATCGTGGCTCGCGACTCCGGCCACCCCGCAAGCCGGCGGCGCCTGAGGTCCCCCCGCGCCCGCCAGCCGGTCGCCTTCCAGACTCAGCGTCCCTGCGACGGCTTCGTGCCTGCAGGGGGGATCCATCGCTCCCAGGAGACCGGCCGCACCGCTCGCGGACGCTCGCACCGGCGGTCAGCCGTCGTGCGCCCGGCCAGGATCAGATGCTGCAGGCGCGGCCTGTGCCATGGCCGCCGTCCGCCCGCGGTCCGCGGTCGCCAGCAGTCGGGAAGCGCGCCGGGCGCCGCCGATATCCGGGAACGGCTGCCCCGGCCCCCGCGACGGCGATGCCGGAAACGGGTACAATCCCGGACCGTGCGGGCGGCGCTTTGCGGCGGCCCGCTCGCCGGATGGGAAGCGAGTTCAAGGGAGCAGCGCAACCAACATGGTTTCGGCGCCACAACCACTCTGGCTGACGTTCGTGGTCGCGTTCATCTTCATGAACGTCCTCCTCGTCGGCATGGCCTACATGACCTGGCTCGAGCGCAAGGTGCTCGCCGCCATGCAGGACCGCATCGGCCCCAACCGCACCGGCCCCAAGGGGTTGCTGCAGCCCCTCGCCGATGCCGTGAAGCTGCTCGGCAAGGAAGACCTCATCCCGGCGGCGGACGACAAGTGGGTCTTCTTCTTCGCCCCGCTCGTCATTTTCGTCACCGCCATCGTGCGGGTGGCGGTGATCCCCTTCGGCGGCACCGTCAGCATCTTCGGGCATCCGGTGAACCTGTTCGCGGCCGATCTCAACGTCGGCGCGCTCTTCCTGCTCGCCTTCGGTTCGCTCGGCGTCTACGGCATCATCCTCGGCGCCTACGCCTCCGCCAACCGCTACTCGCTGCTCGGCGGCCTGCGCGCCGCCTCGCAGGTGGTCTCCTACGAGATCGTGCTCGGGCTTTCCCTCATCGGCGTCTTCATGCTCGCCCAGTCGCTGAGCCTGCGCGACATCATGGTGCAGCAGCAGGCCGACCTCCAGATCGGCCCGCTCACCCTGCCCAACTGGTTCATCCTCTCCCAGCCGCTCGCCTTCGTCATCTTCCTGATCGCCGCCGTGGCCGAGACCAACCGCGCCCCGTTCGACCTCCCCGAGGCCGAGACCGAGCTCGTCTCCGGTTTCCACACCGAGTACTCCGCCTTCCGCTTCTCCTTCTACTTCCTGGGCGAGTACATCAACATGATCATCGTCAGCCTGTTCGCCACGGTGCTCTTCCTCGGCGGCACCGACGGCCCCGGCGCGGATCGCTACTGGGGACTCGGCAACAACAGGCTGCTGCTCAAGCTCGTCTTCTTCCTCTGCTTCTACATCTGGCTCCGCGGCACCCTGCCGCGCTTCCGCTACGACCAGCTGATGGGCATCGCCTGGAAGGTGCTGTTGCCGCTTTCGCTCATCAACATCGTCGTCACCGCGCTGATCCGGCTTGCCGGCAACGGACAGCTCATCCTGCCGTGGAGCTAGGGAGTCACCGATGTCCTGGGATACGCTGATCTTCTTCCTGCTCGCCGCCGTGGCGATCCTGACCGCGATCGGGATGGTGGCGTCCGCCAACCCGGTCCACTCCGCGATCTTCCTCATCCTCTGCTTCTTCAACGTCGCGGGCATCTTCATCATGCTCGGCGCGGAGTTCCTCGCCGCCGTGCAGGTCATCGTCTACGCGGGCGCCATCCTGGTGCTGGTCCTCTTCGTCCTGATGCTGGTCGATCCCGACAACCTCCCCGAGTTCCACGGCGCGCGCCCGGTGCAGCGCAACGTCGGCATCCTGCTCGGGTTGGTGCTGCTGCTCGAGGTCGGCCTGGCCATCATCACCCGCACCGTGATCGGCGCGCAGGGCAACGCGGACGCCGCCACGGTCGACTACCTCGGCGGCAACACCCAGGCCCTCGCCAACGTCCTCTACTCCCAGTACATCCTCGCCTTCGAGATCGTCTCGCTGGTGCTGCTGGTCGGCGTCATCGGCGCCATTGTGCTGGCCCTGCCGGAGCGCCTCGCCGACAGCGAGCGCCGCGGCACCATCTCCCTGGGTCACCCGCGCGGCACCGACTACGCCCTGCCGTCAGGCCCTCGCGGCGAGACGCCGATCCCCGTCGCCCAGCGCCCGCCCACGGACGCCGAGGCCAGCCGCGAACTGATCATGGTCAAGGATCCCGACCGCTACACGACCATCGGGCGCTAGCGCGCACCCGCGAGGACGACTGGCATGGCTCTCACGATCAACCACTTCCTCTTCCTGAGCGCGGCGCTCTTCATCATCGGCATGATGGGCGTGCTGCTGCGCCGCAACATCCTGATCATCTTCCTGTGCGTCGAACTGATGATGACGGCGGTCAACATCTCGCTGGTGGCCTTCGCCCGCGAGACCAACACCATGCACGGCCAGGCGTTCGCCATCTTCACCATCGCCGTCGCCGCCGCCGAGGCCGCGGTCGGGTTCGCCATCATCATGGCCCTCAGCAGGCGCGTCTCCAGCGTCGACGTGGACGAGTTCAACACCCTCCGCGACTGATCTCGCCGGGCAGGTGGCCCCCGATTCCGCGGGGAGGCGTCACCACGACCACGACCGCACCGGGGTCCGGCACGTCGCCGGGCCCCGCTCCGTTCCCCGCGCCGCGTTGGCCCGAAACTCGACCGATTTCCGCTCGCTGGCGTACACTCGCATGGACGCCCCGCACATCCCGCGTCCATCTTGCCGGAGGCACGTCCCCGCACCGGGATGCGCCGTTCTCCGAGGGTTCGCGCATGGGCATGGGCATCGAGTTGGCATCGCGACCATCCGCACTCACGCGCAGGCAGGCGCTCGCTGCGCTCGCCGGGGCATCGCTCGCCTGGGGCTTCGGGCCGGCCCGCCGCGCCGCCGCCCAGGACGAGTCGGTCGTTGACCTCGCCCAGGCGAGCGGCCTCCCGGTCACGCGCACCCGCTACTTCGCCGCCACCGGCCACAACCTCACCGATCCCTTCCGCACCCGCTGGGAGCAGGCGGGCGGCATCGAGACCCTCGGCGTGCCCCTCTCCGAGTAGCGCTGGGCCACCGGCGCGGGCGGCGTCCTCCAGACCTTCGAGAACCTCACCCTGGTCTATGACCCCTCCCGCGAAGCGCCGTTCGACGTCCGCGGCCAACGCCTCGACAAGACGCTCTGGCTGTCGCTCGCGCCTCGCGAGGCATTCCAGCGCGTCGACGCCTCCGCCCCCGGCCAACTCGTCGGCGAATCCGGTCACACGGTCGCCGGCGTCATCGCCGACTTCTGGAACGGATGGGGCGGCGAGGCCATCTTCGGCAAACCGCTCACCCAGCCCTTCGCCGACCCCGCCGCTCCCGGCGCCTTCGCCGCCCAGCTGTTCGAGAATGCCGTGCTGGAGGACTACGGCGGATTCGTCAAGGTCCGCCCGCTCGGCCGCGCGCTTGCGGAGAGCGCAGGCCTCCTGTCGGACCCCGCCTTCCTGCCGGCCCCGCCCACCGGCGGCCAGTCCTTCCTCGTCGCCTCGCCCGACGGCCTGAACCTCCGGAGCGGCCCCAACTTCGACGCGGCCGCCGTCGCCCTGCTCGCCAACAACTCCGAGTTCGTGGCCGAGCCCGACTGGTCGGGCGACTGGGCCGCGGGCTATGCCGACGGCATGGCCGGCTTCGTCGCGGCCAGTTTTCTGGTGCAGCGGCCGCCGCTTCCGCAACTCGACCCGTCGCGCTGGGATCTCACCATCTGGCAGGGCGCCGCCCTGAGCGACAGCAACATCCGGACCCAACCGTCGACCGGCGCTCCCGTGGTGCGCACCCTCGCCTACGGGGAGCCGGTGTCGGTCCGGTTGTGGGTGGCGGGAGAGGAGGCGGAGAAAGGCGACGCGCTATGGGCGCAACTCGCCGACGGCACGTTCGTCTACGCCCGCAATCTCGGGCGCAATGCGCCAGTTCAGCCGACGCCCGTTCCGCCGGGCGCGCCGGAGGCGGGCCGCTGGATCGACGTCAACCTCACCCAGCAACTGATGACGGCCTACGACGGCCGCCAACCGCTGCGGACGGTGCCGGTGACCTCCGGCAAGGCGGGCTGGGAGACCCCGCCCGGCGCCTACGCGATCATCAACCGGGTCGCCAACGAGACCATGACCAGCGGGGCGATCGGGGCCGACAACCACTACCGGCTCGAGGACGTGCTCTTCACCCAGTACTTCACCGATATGGGGCACGCCATTCACTTCGCCTGGTGGCGCACCCGGGAGACCATCGGCCGGCCCGGCAGCCACGGATGCCTCAACGTGCTGCTCGACGACGCCCGGTACTTCTGGGACTTCGCGGACTTCGGCACCCCGATCATCGTCCACCCCTAGACGACCGGCCGCACTTTACGGTTGCTCGGCCCCGATGAGTCCCGCCCGCAGGGCATACCGGACCAGTTCCGCGCGCGTGGTCAGGCCGAGTTTCTGCATCGCCCGGTGCCGGTACGTCTCGACGGTCTTGGGCGACACGAACATGATCTCCCCCGCCTGCTGGGCCGTGTGACCCTCGGCGGTGAGCCGCACCACTTCCCGCTCGCGCTCTGACAGCACCTCGCCGAGGTCATGCTCCTTGCCCGCCCCGACCCGGCCGAGGTAGCCGCGCAACAGCGTCGTCGTGGCCGCGGGGTCGAGGAACACCTCGCCGCGGGCCACGGTGCGCACCGCATCCAGCAGGTCGGTATGGGCGCTCGACTTGCGGACGTAGCCGCTGCCTCCCGCCTCCAGCACCGGCAGCAGGTAGCGCTCCTCGGCATGCACCGTCAGCACCAGCACCCGGGTCGGCAACCCGAGCGCCGTGATCTGCCGGATCGCCTCCAGCCCTCCCTCGGGCATCGAGAGATCGGTGACCGTCACCCGGGGCTGGTGTTCGAGCGTGAGCGCCACCGCCTGCGCCCCGGTCTCGGCCTCCGCCACCACCTGCATGTCCGGTTGCGCGTCGAGCAGGGCCTTCAGCCCCGCGCGGACCACCCCATGATCGTCCGCCAGCAGAATGGTGATCCGCTCGCCCGTGCCCCGGTGGCGCATCCCGCCGCCGCTCATGCCACGCTCCTCGCCGCCTGCGGCCGGTTCCGCGCCACCGGGGCCCAGGCAAATATCTCGCAGCCGCGCCCGGGCGCGCTCCAGATGAGCAGTCCGCCGCCCACCAGCGAGACCCGCTCGGCCATGCCGAACAGCCCGAGCCCTCCGCCGCGGCCGAAGGTGCGCCGCTGGGTGGGATCGAAACCCCGGCCGTCGTCGCGCACCGAAAGGGTCACCTCGGCCTCCCCGTGGTCCAGGTCGATCGCGATCTCCCGCGCCCGCGCGTACTTGGCCGCGTTGGTGAGCGCCTCCTGCGCCACCCGGTAGAGCACCAGTTCCACATCGGCGGGAAGCCTGCCCCGCCCGCCCCGCGCGCGCACGTCGACCGGGATGCCCAGTTGGGCCGAGAAGCGCTGCGCGAGGTCCTGCAGGGCGGCGGTCAGGCCCAGGTCGTCGAGCGCGGGCGGCCGCAGTTCCAGGGCGATACGGCGAACGCCCTCGAGGGCATCCACCGTGGTCTCCTCCAGCGCTGTGGCCGCCGCCCGCACATCCGGGTTGGCCGACTGCTTGAGGGCCGCCACCCGCAGCAGGCCGGCGAAGAGCATCTGCGCGGTCTCGTCGTGCAACTCGCGGGAGATCCGCTTGCGCTCCTCCTCCTGCGCGGTGATCACCTGCGAGGCGACCCGCTGCAGTGCGGCGCGCTCGTCGGCGAGTTGATCCAGCGTCTGGTTGAGGACGAGGCCAAAGCGCGCCATCTGCGGATCATTGACCGGCAGGCTCGGCGCCCGCGCCGAGAGATCGCCCCGGCGCACCGCCTCGGCGGTGCGCTCCAGTTCGGCCAGCGGGCGAAACGCGGCGCGCAACATCAGGTAGTTGAGCGAGACGCTGAGAATCACGCCGATGATCGCGAACATCACCAGCAGGGCCGGCCGCATTGCGCCCGACTCGGCGATCGTCAACCGCTCGGTCAGCAAGGTGCCGAGCACGGCCCCTGCGCCCACCACCACCGAATTGACCAGCAGGACCCGCGTCATCAAGGACACTGGCGTCGCCCCGAACATCCCCGGCCTTGCCGGCAGCGGCCCGTTCCCGGGACGCAAGCGCGCGTGCTCCGCCCATTCTGCCGCGAATCACCGGGCGAGGGCGTGACGCGCGCATCCGCCGCAATCCGGATCAGGAGAACTCCGTCGAGAGGCACTCCATCAGCACGATATCGCAGGCCGCCGGGCCCAACCGGCGAGCCTCGCGAATCCGGCCGATCTCGCGGAATCCCGCCCGCTCGTAGGCCTTCAGGGCAGCGACGTTGATCGAGGAGGTATCCAGCAGCACGTTGTGCACCCCCAGTTCATCGAATGCCCAGCGGAGCGCCAGGCGGGTCGCCTCGGTCCCGTACCCACGGCCCCGGTCGGCGGCATCGCCGATCGTGATCCCGAACTCGGCGGAGCGATGGGGGGTGCCGAAGTCGCGCAGGTTCAGGAGGCCGATCGGGCGCTCCTCGTCGAGCAGCCAGATCGAGAATCCCGCCCAGTCGGTCCGCTCGCCGCGCAGCAGCGGCGTCCAGATCGCCTCCAGTTGCTCGGTGGCGAGCGGGGCGAACGCATCGCCGGAAAGCTCCATCGTCAGCGGATCGGCGGCCCAGCGCAGGATCAGCGGCAGCATCGAGCGGTCCATCGGCGCCAGCGCCAACCGGTCGCCCCGTATCGCGATGGGACCCATGCGCAACCGCTCCATCCCGGACCCCCATCTCCCGCCCCGTCCCGGCGGAACCGGTTCCGCCGCGTCATGCTAGGATAGTTTGATTGTCCGCCGTGCGCGCACCGTGATGGAGTCAACCGTCCCGATGGCCGAATCCGAGTCCCCGGCGCTCGCCGCGCTTGCCGGCACGCGGCATGCGCTCGTTTTCCCGGGCCAGGGCAGCCAGTTCGTCGGCATGGGGCAGGCGCTGTGCCAGGCGTCTCCCGCCGCGCGCCGCGTCTTCGGGCAGGCCGACGATCTGCTCGGCTTTTCGCTGTCTCGCCTGTGCTTCGAAGGTCCCGCCGAGGACCTCGAGGACACCTGGAACTCCCAGCCCGCCATCCTGGTCGCCAGCGTGGCCGCGCTCGAGGCATTGCGCGAACGACTGGCCGCCGACGGCGCGCGCCTCGACCCGTTGGCCGTGGCGGGCCACTCGCTGGGCGAGTTCACCGCGCTGATCGCGGCCGGGGTCATGAGCTTCGAGGACACGCTCCGCATCGTGCGCGAGCGCGGGCGACTGATGAAGCAGGCCGGGGAGGAGCGCCCCGGCGGCATGGCAGCGGTGCTCGGGCTCGAACGCGACCAACTGGAGGCCGTCTGCGCCCGCGCCCGCGCCGGGGGCATCATCCTGGTCGCGAACGACAACTGCCCGGGCCAACTGGTGATTTCCGGCGAGGTCGAGCCGCTGCTGGCTGCGATGGACTACGCGAGGGAGGCCGGGGCGAAGCGGGTGACGCGGCTCGGCATCTCCATTGCCTCGCACTCGCCGCTGATGGCCGCCGCCGGCGAGCACCTAGCGCGGGTGATCGCCGCCGCGCCGATGGCTCCCCCGGCCATGCCCGTCATCGCCAACGCCAGCGCCGAGCCGTTGACCTCCGTGGAGCAGATCAGGGCCGAACTCGAGCACCACGTCGAGAGCCCGGTGAACTGGACAGCCACCATCCGCCGCATGGCGGACATGGGCGTCGCCACTTACATCGAGATCGGCCCCGGGGCCGTGCTGTCCGGGCTGATCAAGCGGATCGACCGGGAGGCCGCCTTGCTCGGCGTCGGCGATTTCGGCCTGCCGGTGGACGGCAAGCGCTAGACCTCCAGGGAGCGGCATGAACACGAGGAGCAGGACGTGACAGGGGTCGTCGTCACCGGCATCGGAGAGGTCACGCCGCTCGGCATCGGCGCGGAAACCTTCTGGGAGGGCCTGACGGCCGGGCGCTCCGGCATCCGCCGCATCCAGCACTTCGACCCGTCCGCCCTGCCGGTCACCATCGGCGGGGAGGTTCCCGGATTCGTGCCGGGCGACTTCATGGACGTGAAAGCCGCCCGCCGGATGGACCGCTTCGCCCAGATCGGCGTGGCCGCCGCCCGCCAGGCCATCGAGAACGCCGGCCTCGTCATCGACGACCACAACCGGGAGCGCATCGGCGTCGTCATGAACACCGGCGGCGGCGGCATCTGGACCATCGAGTCCAATGTCACCTCGATGGTGAACCAGGGCCCGAACCGGGTCAGTCCCTTCCTGATCCCGATGTTCGCGCCGAACATGGCGAGTTCGCAGGTCAGCATCACCTTCGGCGCGAAGGGACCGGTCGTCACCTCGGTCGCCGCCTGCGCGGCAGGCATCCAGGCCTGGATCGACGCCGTCCACATCCTCCAGCGCGGTGACGCCGACGTCCTGATCGTTGGCGGCACCGAGGCGGCGCTGAGTCCGGTGTCCATCGCCGGCCTGGCCAACATGGGCGCCCTCTCCAAGCGCAACGATGACCCCGAGGCGGCGAGCCGCCCGTTCGACCTTGGCCGCGACGGCTTTGTCTTCGGCGAGGGCTCCGCGGTCATGATCCTCGAAACCGAGGAGCACGCCGTCCGCCGCGGCGCACGCGCCATCGCCCGCGCCCACGGCGGCGCCTACACCTCCGACGCCGTCCACATCACCGCGCCCGACGCCGCAGGCGCGGGGGCCGCCCGCGCCATGCAGGGCGCGATGAAGCGTGCCGGCCTGCGCCCGGACCAGATCCAGTATGTCGCCGCCCATGCCACCGCCACCCCGCTCGGCGACATCGCCGAAACCAGGGCGATCAAGCGGGCCTTCGGCGACGCCGCGGCAGGTCTCGCGATTTCCGCCAACAAATCGATGATCGGCCACCTGCTCGGCGCGGCGGGCGCGGTATCCGGGCTCGCCTGCGTGCTGGCCATCCGCGACGGCATCGTGCCGCCCACCATCAACCTGACGGACCCCGATCCCGAGTGCGACCTCGACTACACGCCGAACGTCGCCCGCCGTCTCACCGTTCGCGCGGCCCTCGCCAATGGGTTCGGCTTTGGCGGCCAGAACGCCTGCGCGGCGTTCACCGCCATCGAATGACCGCCGCGCAGGCGTCCGGAACGACCGCCCCGTGACCGACCCCGGCTTCCCGGCCACCATCGCCGGGCAACGCGCCCGGCTTTTCCTCGATGCCGTCCGCGCCTGGGCCGGGCGGCAACCGGATATCCTCGCGGTCGCCTTGTTCGGCTCGTGGGCCACAGGCGCGGCTCGCCCGGACTCCGACATCGACCTGCTGATCGTCGCCCCCGATTCGGCGGGCTACTTCGCCTGGCAGGACTGGCTCAGCGATTTCGGCAGGCCTGCCGACCGTATCCGGGAAACCGTCAACGGCCTCCCCGCCCTTCGCGCGTGGTACGCCGACGGCCCGGAGGCGGAGTTCGTGTTCGCCGCGCCCGCTGCCCTGCCCGGCTCACTGCCGGATGGGCCGCTGATCCCCATTCACGACCCGGACGGCATTCTGCACGGTCACTGACCGGGCCGGAATCCTCCCGGCAGCGGCCGCAGCACGAGCGTGGCGGGGCCGGCCCGCGCAACGAGATCCGCCAGCGCGCGATCGTGCTCCGCCGGGATCGCAGGCGAAAACCACCAACCCTCCGCGCTTCCACCCGGCAGGGCCAGCAGGGCCTCGATGGTCTCCGGCGCCAGCGCAACATCCAGTCCCATCGACCGGTAGCCGCTGAAGGCGCCAGCAAGGTCATCCCCGCCCGCCCGGGCCTCGCAGGCGACGACCACGGTCGGCCCCTGCCTGCGGATGAATGCCTCCATGCGGGAGGCGATCCGGTGCGCCCGCAGGCCATCGCCGATGTGGACGAGGTGGATGCGAACATCGGCGCTGACGAGGTCGTCCACGTGCGCCGCGGGAACCTCCGAGGCTCCGGGGTCGTCATGCATGCCCTCGATGGGAAGCGGCAACGCCTCGACATTCCCGGTCCCGGCATGGGAGATCGCCGCATCCAGGGCCGCCGCCCGCGCCGGGTCGGGCTCGATCGCCAGCACCCTGCCCTCCGGCCCAACCAGGCCGGCCATCGCCAGCGTCGCCTGCCCCACGCCAGCGCCGATGTCCAGCACGTTCATGCCCGGGCGGAGCAGCGCCCAAAGGGCAGGCTCGCCGCGGAACCCGTCCGCGCCGGGGTTCCCGGCCGCGGAAGCGGCGGCGGCGTTCGCTGCGGTCCGATGGCCGCCAAGCGCGAGGGCCCGCACGCTGCGAGCGGCCAGCGGACGGGGCAGGCGGGCCACAGCCTGCCTCACCTCGTCGCCCTCGACCTCGAGATACTGCCGACCGGTCCGGTCCGCTCCGTGATGGCTTCCGCGGCCGTCGATGCTCGGCGCGCGCAACGGCAGCGCGGCAAGGTCGAGATCGGCGAACGCCCAGAGCAGATCATCCCGCACGAAGAAGGCGTTGACCCCCCGGGACTCGGTATGCACCAGCGTATAGCCCTTCCAGGCCGCCAGCGTCATCAGCGCCTTCGCCGATGCGCCGAAGAAGTCCCAGTGCCACTCGACATAGGCGGTGGACTCCGGTTGCACCACCGCGAGATGCGGACCGGGGTTCGAGTTGTATTCGATCATCACCACGCGCGGGCGCATGCGTTCGAACGCGGCCCAGATCCAGAAATCGTTCCCGTCGACGTCGATCGACAGCAGGTCGAGTTCCTCCGGTCCGGTGGCGTCGAACTCGCGCACCCACTCCGGCGTGACCATCGCCTCGATGGCGTCGATCCCGGCAAACCCGGCGTACTTCTTGCGGAACGCCTCCACCCGGGCGGGCACGGCGTCCACGAACGTGCCGCCCCAGCCCATCAGGTCGGCGAGCGCGATGGCGTTGCTCTGCCACGGCTCGGCGCCGATCTCGATGAAGCGCATCCCGCCCGGCCCGATCCGCCGAAAGATCTCCGCCAGCACCCCGTCCTCGCCATTCTGCGAGTAGACGTTGAACTCGAACCGGGCCAGGTTTCCGGTGGCGGGTCCCGCCGGCGCGACGGCATGGCGCGCCGCCAGTTCCGCGAAGGCCGCGAATTCGAGCCGGGCGTCCCGCTGATCCATCAGGATTCCTCCCTCTCGCCGGGGGCTCCGGCCGCGCGTTCTGCTTCCCACGCCGTCCGGGCGGCAAATGCCTCCGCGAAGCGCCGATCGGCGGCGGCGGCATCAGCCCCGAGCCGGCGCAGGGCATGGCGCTCGATGTCCGCAGGCCCCTCGAACCAGGCGGCCGTCATCTCGTGCGATGCCGGGGCCGTCCGCCCGCCGGACCATCCACGGGAACCGGCGATGCCGGCCATTTCCACCGCCCGCGCGTCGTCCCCGGCCAGCCAGCACGCATAGGCGGCGAGCCACGGCAACTCCGCGGTCTCGCCAGCGGCAAGCGCCTGCTCCCGGCACACCTGCTCTGCCGCCCGGGGTGTGCCGGAGTCCAGCAGGCGCAGCGCCTCCCGGTACTGCACAGCGGGCGACGGCGTGGGCGGCGGCGTGCGGAGGCGGGCCGGATGGCGAACCGGCGCGGCGGGCCGCCGGGCGGCAACCTGCGCCGCGAACCCGGCCAGCGCGGCAGGCCGCGCCCCGGTCGGGACGAGAAGCCCGGGCAGGGGCGGCATCTCCCTGCCCAGCAGCCCGCGCATGCTCACGATCTCGCGCGGCAGCGGCCGCTCGGGATCTTCCCACTCCGCGATCGGCCTCAGCATCGCCCGGACTTCGGAAATCGGCAGGGCGTGGAACCAGGCCTCGCGGTCTTCAACGCCGACGCCGGCGATGAGCCGATCCCCGGCGAGCGCCAACCCGGCGCAATGCTCGAGGCGGTCGTCGCCATCCCCGAAGCGGAAGGGAGGGCTGAGATGAGTCCAGGAGAGAAGATCGCCGAGGATCGCGAAACGGTGCAGGACGACCCGGTTTCCATCCTCGAACACCGCGACCTGCCGCAGGGCAAAGAGCCACCCGTCCCCGAACCACACCCCCGGTGAGCCGCCAGCCAGCCGTCCAAGAATTGGGGGACCCGTCTCCGCCGCCAGCGCCTCGACGGCGCCCGACTCCAGCGCGCGGACCACGCGCAGGGGGTGCACGCCCGTCACCAGCAGCAACTCGCCGTTGCGGTCGAACGGCATCCACTCCGGCCCGGCGGCGCCCGCGGCGTCGGTCACGACCACCGCCTGCCCGGCCATCGGCGCGCCAGGATCGAACGGCATCACGACCGCCGCAGGCATGTGCGGAAGCCAGGCGCAGAGCGCGACGCACCCCTCACCCAGCGCGGCGAGCCGGCACCGCGCCGTCTCTTGCCCGCCAGCGGCCAGCATCTCGACCCGGGAGCGCACCTCGCCGGAGGCATCCAGTTCCAGCCCGGAGATGGCCACCCTCGGCAGCGGCGCGCCCGGAACGTATCCCTCATCGACGAGGGCGATAAGCCTGCCGCCGGCCATTGCAGGCGAGGGATCCCGTGCGATCAGACGCTCCTGCGACGGAGGCGCCTGCCGCCGCTCGTGGCCGGGCACGATCTCCCGGAGGCGCGGGGCGTAGAACACGGCGTTGCGCAGGGCTGCGGCCAGCCACGTCTCGTCCAGACCGCCGATCGACAGCAGCGACTCGGACGCCGAGCGCGCCTCGTCGAGCCGCCCGGCGGCGTAGGCATCGAGCGCCTGCTGCATGTAGACGTTGCGCGACGCGCCCTGTGTCACGGCGCAAACCCTCCGGCGAGTCGGCGCGCGGCCCCGATGGCAGGGACGCGCGGCCGCGAATGTTCGGTTTCCCCGGGCGGGCGCGGGACGGACCGCTGCGAACCTACCGAGCCACTCCCACGTTCGCGTGGACAAGCGCCTGCCGGAGGTCCCCGATCAGGTCCTCGACGCCCTCGATCCCGACCGACAGCCGCAACAGGTTGGGCGCCACCTCGCCCTTCGTGCCAGCCACGCTGGCGTGGGTCATGACCCCCGGGTGTTCGATCAGCGACTCGACGCCGCCCAGGCTCTCGGCGAGGGCGAAGACCCGCGTAGCCGCGGCGACCGCGGAGGCCGCCTCGTAGCCGCCGCGAACGGTAAAGGAGACCATCCCGGAGAACCCACGCATCTGCCGTGCCGCGATTGCGTGCCCAGGATGATCGGCGAGCCCGGGATAGAGCACCTGCTCGACCGCATCCTGCCCCTTCAGGAACTCCGCCACCGCCATCGCGTTCGCGCTGTGCCGCTCCATGCGCACGGCGAGCGTCTTGATGCCGCGCAGGGTGAGCCAGCAATCCATTGGGCCGGGCACGGCGCCGGCGGCGTTCTGGTGGAACTTCAGCGTGCCGTACACCTCCGGATCGTTGCCGACGACCACCCCTCCCACCACATCGCTGTGACCGCCGAGGTACTTCGTCGCGGAGTGGAGCACGAGGTCGGCGCCAAGCGAAAGCGGCTGCTGAAGGTAGGGCGAGGCGAAGGTGTTGTCCACCACGAGGCGGGCCGGGTGGTCGCGCACGATGCTGGCGATGCCGGCGATGTCCGCGATCTTCAGGTACGGGTTGGTCGGGGTTTCCACCCACACGAAGCGGGTCGAGGGGCGCAGCGCGGCGCGCACTTCGTCGAGGTTGGTGAGGTCCACCTGCGAGACCTCGATGCCATACCGGGCGATCACCCGCGCGAACAGCCGGTAGGTGCCGCCGTAGGCGTCATCGGACAGGATCACGTGATCGCCCGGGTCGAGCAGGTAGGAGAGATTCTGGGTGGCGGCCAGTCCGCTCGCATAGGCGAGCGCCCACGATCCCCCTTCCAGCGCCGCCATCGCGCTCTGCAGGGCGCTACGGGTGGGATTGTCGGTGCGGGCGTATTCGAAGCCCTTGTGCTGCCCGACCCCTTCCTGGACAAAGGTGCTCGTCTGGTAGATCGGCGGGATCACCGCCCCGGTCGTCGGGTCCGGCGCCTGTCCGGCATGGATCGCGCGGGTCTCGAAGGAGGAATCGTTCCAGGAGCGGTCGTAGTCGTTCATGAGCCCTCCGGTCGGGGACGATGCTCGCGGCCGCCAGCATCCCGGCCGGCCGCCATCGGGTCAACGCGCGAATGCTAGCCGATCGGCGCGCCGATGCCCCGTCCGCCGCGGAGGCCCGGTCACCTTCACGGCCGCGCCTCGCCGGATGGCCCGGCAGGCCACAAGGCGAAGTTGAGCGTGCCGACCCTCGTGGCAGCGGCGATGATCTCCTCCTCCATCCACGGCTGCACCACCAATCCGGCGTCCAGCAGCAGGTTTGCGTCCACCCCGCCGTACCGGATCAGACGCTGCGCGCTCTCGCCCAGCAGCATGATCCGCATATCGAGGCTGCGGTAGACCGCCAAGGCCTCCCCCGGCGTCTCGCCCACCGTAGCGATGTGATGCGGTGCAAACTCCACGAGGACGGCCGGGCGCCAGCGGCGGATGGTCCGCGAGAGTCCGGCGACGGCCAGATGATCCGCCCCCTCCACATCGACCTTGATGAAGCCCACGGGGACATCCGGATCCAGCAGATCGTCGAGCGGCCAGGCCGGAACTGCAACTCCCGCGCCGTGGGTGAACTGGAACCCGCCAAGGTTGCCGGGGTCGAAGAGCGCCATCGACACCGTCGTTCGCTCCCGGTGGGCGGCGACCGCGAGCGCCTCCACGTTGCCGGCGCCGTTCAACGCCAGGTTGGCCCGCAGCAACGAGGCGTTGCCCGGTTCCGCCTCGATCGCCAGCACCGACCCGCCCGCGCCGACCAACTGCGAGAGCAGCACGCTGCAATACCCGAGGTTCGCCCCGACATCGAGAACCATCATGCCCGGCCGCACAAGGTCGCGCATGAAGCGGCTCTCTCCCTCGCCCCATGTTCCCCGGTCGCGCAGCCACATGCCGATCTCGCGGTCGTCGGCGTAGGTCCAGAGCGCACCGACATCGGTTGCCGCCGCAACGAGCCGGGTGGTCGACGCCTGATCCGCAAGACGCCCGGGAGCCGGCGCATCCGAAAGGCTGGCGGACCGCGGCCGGAGCATCGAAGCCCCCGGGACGGGATGCCGCTCTCCCGGATCGGCGCCGGGCGGCGCCAACGGCTCCAGCAGCGCGACGGCATCCCGGAGCGGCAGCGATCCCGCGAAAAGCGATCCCTCCCCGGTGGCGAACGCGATCACCAGTCGGTCGCCGTTCAGCGTGAGGCCGCCTGCCCGCGCCCGCTCCAACCCGCCGAAGGAGAAGGGAGCGCTCATGCCGTCGATCGCGAACTCTCGCCCGATCCGCACGAACCGCCAACGCACGAGTCCATCGTCGCGGGGTTCCTCGTCCCGGGCGAGGAAGATCCAGCCATCTCCGGCATCCACCCCCGGGGCCGCGGGCCGGAGCCACGCCGCCGCGGGCGGCGAAGGCCGGGTCGCGACGTGGCGCAATCCCGCCCGCCCGGCCTCGCGCCGGTAGGTCGCGACCTCCGCGAATCCGCTGACGAACCATTCCGCTCCCTCCGCCGCGACGGGGAAGAGCAGATCCGTGATCGCCTCGCGGCCGGCAAACGCGAACGGCTCCGCAGGCAGCAACCGCCCATCCTGGATCGGCGATGCGGCTGGCGTCGCCAGTTGCCCGGGCGCGAGGTCGGAGCGCCGGCAAATCACCTGCAGGCCCCCGTCCCGACGCACGAGACACGGATCCGAAAACCCCCGGGATGCCGCGGGCCAACGGGGCGGCGGCGTCTCGTCGGCGAGGCGCAGCGGCGGGCCGGCCGGGGCCATGGGCCGGTCCAGTGGCCACAGGAAGAGGGCATCGGAAGGCTGACTCGCCTCCGCGTCCGCGGCGCGCGCGAGGACCAGCGCATCGAAGCCATCCGGCCTCGCCGCGAGAGCGCAGCCTTCCGGACGCCACGACCGGGCCAGCGGAAACGTGAGCGGCACGAGGTCAATGCCCGGCTCAGCCCCGGCGACCGGCGATGCAGGCGCTCTCCGGAGCTCTGGCGCAACCGGGGCTTGCGCTCCCACCCGGCGAGCCCGGAGCCATTGGGCCGTCGCCAGGATCGGCGCCGCCAGCGGACTGGACTCATTGTCTGCTTGCTGCAAGGGAGTCTCCACAGCATCGGCCCATTTCCGGGCCACGCGTCACTCGCCACTCGCCACGGAATCTGGCCAGTCGGCCATGCGCGCAGTGGCGCCAACCAGCGTCCCGGCGAGCCGCGAACCCGCGGCGGGCCGTTCCTACTCCACGGTCGCCCGGTGGTGCGCGACGTACTCGAGCACATCGGCTCGCGTCACGACGCCGACCAGCAGGCCGCCGCGCTGCACCAGCACCGCGGGGGAGCCAGTGGCCAGCATCGGCACCACCCGCTCGACTTCCTCATTGGAATCCACCAGCGGGAAGGGCGCTTCCATGATCGTGCTCACCTTGGCCGCCAGCACGTCCGGCTTGCGGAAGAGCGCATCGAGCAGGCTTCGCTCCTGCAGGGAGCCGACCACCGACTGGACCTCGATCGGGATGCGGCCGCCGTTCTCGATGACGGTGTAGGTGCTGTCGCGCAGCACTGGCAACTGGGAAATGTCGTGCTCCCGCAGCATCTCGATGGCCTCGGCGACGGTCTGGTCGCGGCCGATCGCCACCACCTTCGGCGTCTCCCCCCGGCGCTCGGCCAGCACCGCGCCGACCCGGATCGGCTGGCCGAGCCGCGAGAGAAAGCCGTTCTCCCGCATCCAGTCGTCGTTGTAGATCTTGGAGAGGTAGCCGCGCCCACTGTCAGGCAGCAGCACCACCACCAGCGCCGACGGATCGTCCACCTCGCGAGCCACCTCGACGGCGGCATGCGCGGCCAGGCCGCAGGACCCGCCGACCAGGATGCCCTCCTCCCGGGTCAGCTTGCGCGCCATCACGAAACTCTCGCGGTCCCCGACCTTCACCCACTGGTCGATCAGCGAGGGGTCGATGGTGCCGGGCCAGAAATCCTCGCCCACGCCCTCGACCTTGTAGGTGTGCATGTTGTCCGGCTGGGTGTAGATGCTGCCCTCCGGGTCCGCGCCGATCACCCTGATCGCCGGGTTGCGCTCCTTCAGGTAGCGCGCCGTGCCGCTGATCGTGCCGCCCGTCCCCACCCCGGCCACGAAATGGGTGACGGCGCCGCCCGTCTGCTCCCAGATCTCCGGCCCGGTCGTCTCGTAGTGCGTCTTCGGGTTCATCGGGTTGAAGTACTGGTTCGGCTGGAAGGCGCTGGGAACCTCCCGGGTGAGCCGGTCGGCCACGCTGTAGTAACTCTCGGGCGAGTCGCGCTCCACCGCCGTCGGGGTGACCACCACCTCCGCCCCGTAGGCCCGCAGCAGCGCCATCTTCTCCGGGGCGACCTTGTCCGGCATCACGAAGATGCACTTGTAGCCGCGGACCGCCGCCGCCATCGCCAACCCGACCCCGGTGTTGCCGCTGGTCGGCTCAACGATGGTGCCGCCCGGCTTGAGCCATCCCTTGCGCTCGGCTTCCTCGACCATCCGGATCCCGATCCGGTCCTTGACGCTGCCGCCGGGATTCATCATTTCGAGCTTGGCGGCAAGCGGCGTGCGTATCCCCTTGGCGACCGTGTTCAGGCGCACCAGCGGCGTCCAGCCGATGGCCTCGATCACGTTCGGGCGGATGTCGGGGCCGTGGTGCATGATTCCTTCCGGCGTGGCGCTGGCAGCCATTGCGGGTGGTTCCTCCGGGGTGGCGAGTGCGGCGCGGCAAACGTGGACCGATGGTAGCACGGCGCTCCCGGCGGGCCCGTGCCGAGGGAGACCAGTCATGCGCAGGATCCTGACCCTCGTCGCGACGCTGGCGCTCGTCCTCGCGCCCGGCGGCGGCGCGCACGCCCTCCAGGACGCCCCGCGGGATGCGGGCGTCGTCTCGCTGCGGTTCTTTGCCTGCGGCGGCGGCATCCCGCCGCGGGAGGTCGCCCGCGCAAGTTGCTCGCCGACCGACCGCATCCCGGACCTGCAGGTGTTCGTCATCGGCAGCGGCGCCAACCAGCGCGGCATCGGCGACGCCGCCCTGGCGGACGGCGCGTTCTCGTGGAGCGGGCTGCCGGACGGAGAGTACGTGCTGAACGCCCGCTCCCTGCCCGACGGCTTCGACCGCTTCTACGTGGCGGGGCTGGCAGGCGTGAACTCGCCTCCCGGGGACGGCTACACGGCCGGACCCAACGAGGGCTACCTGCTTCCGCTGGAGGAAGCCTCGGGCAGGCATTGGGACATCAACGTCTACCTCATCCGCGACGAGGTGTCGGTCGACCTCGGTTTCCGGTTCTGGCAATGCCCGCCGGCGGTGGCCGCCGCACCCGACATGGCCGGTCTCGGCTGCCGCGCGGCGGCGGCCCCGGATGGCTTCGCCGTGGAACTCTATCCCCTCGACCTGCTCACCGGCGGCCCCGCGACGGACGAGGCCGTCACCCTCGACGACGCCGACCGGGCCGATCCGGCCCGGGCCGTCGTCCGCGGCCTGACGCCGGGACCGTGGGTGCTCCGCGGGTTTGCCCCCGACAGCGTGTTCGGGTTCGCGATGCGCACGGCCGAGCCCCGGATCGGGATCAGCCTCAACGAGGACCGCAGCGGGTACACGCTGGCCCTGCCACCGCAGCCCGCGGGCGTGGCGACCATCGACGTCTACCTGCTCGCGCCACCGGCCTGACCCGCTCGTCTCGTCCCGGCGGCTCCCGGAACCCCGATGGCTACTGGCGGAGGAATCCGCCCTCGGCGTTGATGATCTGCCCGGTCACCCACTCCGCGTCGTCGCCGCACAGCCACGCCACCACGCGCGCCGCGTCCTCAGGCCGGCCAAGCCGCCCGGCGGGAAACTTCGGCAACAGATCGGCGGCAAACTCCGGCGAGATCCACCCGGTGTCGGTCGGGCCCGGGTTCACCGCGTTGACGGTGATGCCCCGTTCCATCAACGCCGGGGAGAGGCTGACGGTCAGCGCCTCGAGCGCTCCCTTGGAGGCCGCGTACGCCAGTTCCCCGGGCATGGGGCCCTGGCCCTGGCCGGAGGTCATGCTCACGATGCGCCCTCCCCGGCCCCCGGTGAACTGCCGGGCGAACCCGGTGGCCAGCAGCGCAGCGGCCCGGAGGTTGACCGCAAAGTGCGCGTCGAGGGTGGCGGCGTCGAGCGCCTCCCAGCCGTCGGCCGTCGAATGCGCGGCGTTGTTCACCAGGATCGCGAGCGGGCCGATCCGGGCAGCAGCGGCCGCCAGCACGCGGGCGGGCGCTTCCGGGTCGGAGAGATCGGCCTCGATCGCGGCGGCCCGGACGCCAAGCCGGCGAAGTTCGGCCTCCAGCAGGGCGGGTTCCTCGCTCCCGCCAGCCCACGGAAACGCGGCGTCATAGGGCCGCCAGTGGGTGAACGCGACGTCGGCTCCGCGGGCCGCCAGTGCCCGGCAGGTGGCCGCTCCGATTCCGGCCAGCCGCGATGCGCCGGTCACCAGCGCCGCGCGGCCGAGCAGAGGTTTCGCGTCGGACATTGCCTGCCTCCCCGCCGTCGACGCCGGTCCACGTGCCGGATCGGCATACGTCAGTCCTGCATCCCGGTCCACCGCGGCTTCCGCGCGGCCGCGAGGGCCCGCCCCGCCGTATGCTTTCGGGAACTCTCGGCGGGCCGCACGCCGTCCGCCGCCGATGCACTGCAGTAGGATACCGGCGCGAACGGACGAGCGAGGAGCGGACCATGGGGCTGAGGCGATTGGCGATCGTGCTGGCGGCCGTGGCGGCGGTGTCCGGCCTCGCGGCCGCGCCTGTTTCTCCGGCGACGGCGGCCCGTCAGGCTACCCCGGAGGCAGCCGCCGCCCCCGCGGCGCCGGCCGCCACGCCCGCCGCGCCGGTCGCCCCCGCCTCTCC
>JBJTKE010000122.1:0-7628 GCA_046096285.1 Chloroflexota bacterium | reverse complement strand
GGGAATCGCGGGAGAACAGGCCGGGCCTACTCGGCCGGCCGGCCCTCGATCTTGACCACGCTCGACATGCGGGTGTAGATGTTGCCCAGCGGGACCGTGAAGCCCTGCTTGTTGACGGCAACATTGGTCACCCACGGCTTGAAGGCGTAGGTGTCCTGGCGGTAGACGACCGGGATGTACCCGACCTCGCTCTGGATCAACCGCTCCGCCTGGCGGTAAACGTCGAGGCGGGCCACCGGATCGGGCACCGACTTGCCCTGGTCGACGAGGTTGTCGAACTCCTCGTTGCTCCAGGACTGGCGCTTGCCGGAGCTCTTCTTGCTGTAGTACATGTCGCCATAGCTGTTGTTCGGATCCGGGTAGTCGGTCCACCAGCGAATCCAGACCAGCTGCCACTCGTTCTTGAACAGCTCGGGCCGCCACGAAGCCTCGGGCCAGACCTGGATCTCGATGTCCATCCCAAGGGTTTCCTTGAGCTGGGCAACGATGTCGTTGGCCATCAGGTTCGAGTTGTAGACCTCTTCGCCACCGCGCATGTGCATGGTGATCGGGGGCCAGTTCTGGCCGCCCTCGTAGGGGGTCCCAACCAGCTCGGCGAGCGCCATGTCCTTGTCGAACTTGAGGTTCTCGGCGAACTCGGCGTCATCGAGGAAGCCGTACACGCCGATCGGAACCATGCAGTACGCCTCGATCACCATGCCCTTGGTGAGGGTGACCAGGCGGCTGCGGTCAATCGCGTGGGTCAGCGAGCGGCGGACCTTGAGACCGACCTCGTCATTGGTGAACGGGTCCTTGCCGTTCGACGGGACCAGCATCCAGATGCCGGGGTAGACGTACTTCTTGACTTCCTTCGAGAGCTCGGGGTCCGTCGTGAAGCGCTCGAGGTTGTCGGCGCCGATCGACACCCAGTCGAGTTGCTGATTGCCCTTGCCCTCTTCGAAGGCGAGGACCTCGGTGCCGCCCGGGGTGATCGGCACGATCAACTTCTTGATGTTGATGTTCTCGGCGTTCCAGTAGTTCTCGTTCACCGAGCACTCGACGAGGACGTCGTGCTCCCAGTTGTCGAGCTTGAACGGGCCGTTGGAGACCAGCGGCACATCGCCGCTCGCCCACACATCGGCGCCATGCTTCTCGACCTCCCAGCGCGGGGCCGGAACGGCCGCCTGGTAGGCGACGACCTGCGGGAAGTAGGCGCGCGGTCCCTCGCAGGTGACCTCGAGGGTGAAGTCGTCGATCGCCTTCAGCCCGAGATCCTCCGGGGTGACCGGGTTGCCGTCGGCATCGGTGTGGGTGCCGTCCGGGTTGGCGGTGCTGGTGTTGAACTTCTCGGCGTTCTTGATGTCGAACAGGAAGCCCGCGTAGGCCGCGCCATTCTCCGGCGCAAGCTGCCGCGCCCAGGACCAGATGAAGTCGCCGGCGGTCACGGCGGTGCCGTCGGTCCAGCCCTTGTTGTCCTTGCGGATGTTGAAGGTCCAGACCGAGGCGTCCTCGTTCGGCGCCCAGCTCTCGGCCCAGTCGGCGACCGCGTTGAGGTCGGCGTCGAAGGTGAGGAGACCGGCGTTGACCTCGGTCTCGGAGCCGCAGTACAGGTTCAGGTTCCAGTCGAACGACACCGGGTCGCTCACCAGCTCGTAGCTGTAGAAGACGTCGTCCCCGCCCATCTCCTGGGCCATGATCGTGGACTTGCGCGGAGCGAAGGCCGGAGCGCCCGCGAGCGTGGCCGCGGCCGCGATCTTCAGCACCGTGCGGCGGTCGACGCCAACCGCCTTGTACCGGTCCATGAGCAGCCTCAGCTGCTCGTCCCTGCCAGACATGCGTTTACCTCCATGCTCCCAGGCACCACGCCTGCGTTGCGCGAACGATAGGGCAATTCGGGCGGTTCGCACAGTCCCCGCCGCTTCGCACGTGCCCTGGTGCGCCTCCTTTCCTTCGTTCCGCCCCGGAGGGCGGTCCGGGCGGGCGGCCGGCCCCTGGCCGGCAGGCTCCGCGGCATGATGGCCGCCGGGGCGCGAGCCGCGGGCGGCGGCCGGGATCGTCAGTCGTTGCCCTTGGGGTCGAGCGCGTCGCGCAGCCCGTCCCCGAGGAAGGTGAAGCCCAGCATCGTCAGCCCGATGGCGAGCACCGGAAAGAGCAGCATGTGGGGGTCGGTCTGGATGTAGCCGGCGCGGCTTCCCTCGCCCACCAGCGAACCCCAGCTCGCCTGCGGCGGCCGGATGCCGACGCCGATGTAGCTGAGGGCCGCCTCGGTGAAGATCGCGGTCGGGATGCCGAAGGTCAGGGCCACGATGATCGGCGTCAGGCTGTTCGGCAGGATGTGCCGCAGGATAATGCTGAACCCGCCGACGCCGACGACCCGCGCGGCGTTGACGTACTCCTGCTCCCGCAGCGCCAGGAACTGCCCGCGCACGAGCCGCGCCTCGGTCACCCAGCCGATCAGGCCGATCGCCAGGAAGATGTTGGTGAGGCCAGGCCCCCGCCAGTTCACGAAGAGCAGCACCAGCAGCAACTGTGGCACCGCGTAGATCACGTCCACGATCCGCATCAGGATGGTGTCGATCTTGCCGCCGAAGTACCCGGCAATGGCCCCGACCGGGATGCCGATGGCGAGAATCAGCGTCTGTGCGAGCACGCCGACGACCAGCGATACGCGGGCGCCGTAGATGACCCGGCTGAACAGGTCGCGCCCGTTCGCGTCGATGCCGAATGGCCACACCCAGCTCGGCGGGTAGGTGGTCAGCCCGGGGTCGATCACGTCGTTCTCGCCATACGGCGCGATGACCGGGGCGAAGATGGCTACGATCGAGAAGAGGACGACGATGAACAGGCCGATGATGGCCAGCTTGTTCTTGCGCAACCGCCGCCAGGCGTCGCCCCAGAGGCTTCGCTGGCGCTTGCTGGAGAGGTCGCCCACCGTGGCAAGCCGGGGGGTGGCCGCCGCTATGGCCTCGTCGGCCACCTCAATGGCGCCACCTCCGCCACCATCCACGCGGCCGGCCTCCTGCAGCCCGGGGTCCGGTTTGGAATGTTGCTGCACCATGCGCGGGAGGCTCCTCGGATCGCGGCCGGCGCCACGCTGCCTGCGGTTGATCTCAGTAACGGATACGCGGATCGACCAGGCCGTAGGTAAGGTCGACGATCAGGTTCATCGCGGCCAGGAAGACGCCGTAGAGCAGGACAACGGCGAGGATCATCGGCTGGTCCTTCACCTGCATGGAGGTCACGAAGAACTTGCCCATGCCCGGGATGTTGAACACCTGCTCGACGAAGAACGATCCGGTGCCGACCGCCGCGAAGATCGGCCCAATCAGCGTGATCACGGGAACGAGGGCGTTCTTCATCACATGCTTGAGGATCACGCCGTTCTCGCTGACGCCCTTGGCGCGCGCTGTCCGCACGAAATCCGACCGGATCACCTCGATCATGCTGGACCGGGTGTAGCGGGCGATGGTCGCCAACGGCGCTGCGCCGAGCGCGATGGTCGGCAGGATCCAGTCGCGCGGCGACTCCCAACCGCCGACGTTGAAGCCGAGATCGACGCCGGCCCGCGGCAGGTAGACCACGAACCCGAGGATCAGCAGGAACCCGAGCACGAAACTGGGCATGCTGTAGAAGAGGATCGCAAGCGTCGCCGAGGCGTAGTCGACCCATCCATTCTGGTTGATCGCGCTCAAGGTCCCGAGCACCAGCCCAACGGCCAGCGCGAACAGGGTCGCAAGCGCGCCAAGATGGAGCGAAATCGGGAACGTCCGCCCGACGATCTCATTCACGGTTTGCGGCCGCGAGTGGTAGGACACGCCGAAGTCGCCCTTCAGCGCGTTCATGACGTAGCGTCCGAACTGGACGTGGACCGGTTGGTCGAGCCCGTACAGTCGCTCCAGTTGAGCGATCTGCTCCGGGCTCACCTTGTCGCTCACGTCGAACGGGCTGCCAGGCGTCAGCCGCACCATGATGAACGTCAGCGCGGCGATGGCCAGCATCGTCGGGATGAACCAGATGATCCGGTTGAGTGCGAATCGAAGCATGCTGGCTCCGTCGGGTGCGGGTGTTCCCCGGTCGGCCGGCGACTGGACCCGGGGCTGGCGCTCATTGCTCCGCCGCCGCCGTTCGTCCCGCGATCGCAGGTTCCCCGGTTCCGGGCTGCCCGCATGGGCGGCGACTTCGTCGTCCGAACCTCGGCAAACCTTCGATCGTGGCGGCGAAGGTATCACCGGCCTATGGGGGTGTCAAGCGAATGCGGGCGTTGGTTCCATTGCTGAAGTCCGGGCAGCCCCGGCGCACGGATCCCGCGACCGGCGCGTTCGGCCGCTTCGGCAAACGGAACTCCGGGTTACCGCGGCGCCTGACGGGCCAGCGCGGCGGCTCCGAGCAATCCCGCGTCGTCGCCGAGTTCCGAGCGCTCGATGCGCAGATTCTCGCGGCACTGGCTGAAGGAGTGGGATGCCAGCGAACGCCGCAAGGTCGGCAGCAGCAGATCCCACGCCCGCTCGCCGACGCCCCCGCCGATCGTCACCATCTCCGGATTGAACAGGTTGAGGAAGCCGCCGAGCGCGGCGCCCACCGCCTGCCCGGCGCGGTCGAGGATGGCGAGCGCCGCGCCATCGCCGGCCTCGGCGGCGGCGATCAGGGCCGCGACGGTCGCAGTTCCCCCGGTGCAGGCCGCCCGGATCGCCGCGCCGTCGTCGGTGCGGGCCACGAGGTCGGCATCCCGCGCAAGCGCCCATCCCGCGGCGAAACTCTCGACGCATCCGACGGCGCCGCACGAGCAGCGCGGGCCATCCGTCGCCACCACCACGTGCCCGACCTCGGCGCCATAGCCGCGGGCGCCGTCGATGAGGCGCCCACCGGAGATGACGCCGCCCCCGATGCCGGTGCCGAGCGCGAGGTGCACGAGGTCCTCAACCCCGCGGGCCGCGCCGAAGGCCGCCTCGCCGAGCGCGGCGCAGTTGCCGTCGTTGCCGAGCGCGAACGGGCGATCGGTCCTGCGTCGCAGGGCGTCGCCGACCGGGAATTCGCGCCAGCCCGCGAGATTTGGCATCTTGGCGACGATCTGCCTGCGGGGGTCGAGCGGCCCCGGCATGGCCAGCCCCGCCGGGGCCTGCCCGGACAGGCCAGCCCCGGCCGCCGCCGCGTCCATCATCCCGACGAGCAGATCGAGGACGGCCTCCGGCCCCGCCTCCGCCGGGGTTGCGGCAGTCGCGCGGGAGATCACCGCGCCGTCTCCGTCCACCACCGCGCATCTGAGGTTGGTGCCGCCGAGATCGACCGCAATCACCGGATGGACCATGCCCATGCCCGTAGCTCCGCCGCTCCCCCGCCGGGTCTTCCGGTCAGAGGATGTAGTTGCTCAGGTCGTCGTCGGAGGCGACGTCGCCGATTCGCCCGGTGACGAACTCCGCGTCGATGGAAAGCGCCTGGCCGGACAGATCGGGTGCGTTGAACGAGATTTCCTCCAGCACCTTTTCGATGATGGTGTGCAGCCTCCGCGCGCCAATGTCCTCGGTGCGGGTGTTCACGAGGGTAGCGAGGCGCGCCATCTCCCGGAGCGCCTCCTCCTCGAAGGCAAGATCGAGACCCTCGGTGCCGAGCAGGGCCACGTACTGCTTGGTCAGCGCGTTCCGCGGCTCGGTGAGGATGGCGAACATGTCCTCCTCGGTCAGGCTGGAGAGTTCGACCCGGATCGGGAACCGGCCCTGCAACTCGGGGATCAGGTCCGATGGCCGGGAATCGTGGAACGACCCGGCCGCAATGAACAGGATGTGGTCGGTGCGGACCGGGCCGTACCTGGTCATCACCACCGAGCCTTCGACGATCGGCAGCAGATCACGCTGCACGCCCTCGCCCGAGACGTCGCCGCCGTACTCGCCCTCCCCGGAGACGGTCTTGTCGATTTCGTCGATGAAGACGACCGCCGCCTCCTCCACCCGCTTGACCGCGGCCTCGACCACGGCGTCGAAATCGACGAGGCGGTCGGCTTCCTGCTGGGTGAGAATCCGCCGCGCCTCCCGCACCGACACCTTGCGCCGCATCCGGCGCGGCGGCGGCAGGTAGCCGTCCAGGAAGTCCTGGAAGGTGTCGTAGAGGTCGTCCGGGCTCAGGCCGCCGAGGTGGTCGGCTGACTCGTACGGGTCGTAGTCGGCCTCGATCTCGATCTCGACGGTTTCCTCCTCGAGTTCCTGCCCCTCGAGCAACTCGAGCAGTCGTTCCCGCTCCCGTTCCACCCTCCGCTGGGCGGCAGCGTCCTGGCGGGCGGTCGGCGCGGGCGGCGGAACGTTGCGGGCGCGGCTGCGCGGCTGCGCCTGCGGTGCGCCGGACAGTTGCTCCGTGAGGAGGTCGACCAGCCGTTGCACCGCCGCTCGCGCGGCCTCGTCCTTGACCTGCTCGAGGCGCTGACCGTGGAGCATGTCGATGGCGATCTCCACGAGGTCCCGCACGATCGACTCGACGTCCCGGCCGACGTACCCCACCTCGGTGAACTTGGTGGCTTCGACCTTGATGAACGGGGCCTCGACGATCTTCGCCACCCGGCGCGCGATCTCGGTCTTGCCGACGCCGGTCGGCCCGATCATCAGGATGTTCTTCGGGGCCACCTCGCCGCGCAGGTCCTCCGGCAGCAACTGCCGGCGGTAGCGGTTGCGCAGCGCCACGGCGACCGCGCGCTTGGCGTCCGCCTGACCGACGATGTAGCGGTCGAGTTCGGCCACGATCTGCGCGGGCGTGAAGTTCTCGACCGGCGAGCGATACTCCTCGCCGTCGCCAGCGGAGCGGCCGGTCGGCGCGGCGGGCGCGGATCGGCGGGCAGCTTCAACCATGGTGCGTCACTCGTCCTCGCCGTCGTGGTCGAAGCCCGGGGCCCCGGGCGCATCGTCGGTGTCGTCGCGCGCCTCGCCCTCGCCCGAGTTGGCGGGCGGCCGGGAGCCGCCAAGCGGCAGCGCGGCGTCATGCTCCGGGGAAGGCGCGGCGGGCTGGTTGCGGGCGACGGTCTCGATGCTGAACCGGTCGTTGGTGAAAATGCAGAGGTTGGCCGCGATGCCCATCGAGGACTCCACGATGGCGCGGGCGTCGAGGCTGGTATGGGCGAGCCGGGCCTTGGCGGCCGCCGTCGCGTAGGGCGCGCCGGAGCCGATCGCGGCGATCCCGTCGTCGGGTTCGATCACATCGCCCTCGCCGGAGAGCACGAGCAGCGAATCCGGATCGCCGACGATCAACTGGGCCTCGAGCCGGCGCAGGTAGCGGTCGGTGCGCCACTCCTTGGCCAGTTCAACCGCGGCCCGGCGGAGGTTGCCGTCCCAGGTCTTCAATTCCTGCTCGAAACGGCCGAACAGCGTCAGGGCGTCGGCCACCGCGCCGGCAAACCCGGCGATCACCTGTCCATCGTGGAGGGTGCGGATCTTGCGCGCGCCGTGCTTGAGCACGACATCGCCGAGGGTTACCTGCCCGTCGCCGGCGAGCGCCACCGCGTCGTCCCGGCGAACGCCGAGGATCGTGGTCGCGTGCAGGCGGGGAGAGCCGTCGCCAAAGTGGGAAGTGGTCAAGGAGGGTCCAGCACGAGCGGCCGCCGGGCGAGCCGGGCCGGCCTGCGAACGACCGCCCCACCGCGGGCGGCGGGTGTCGGCAGGAGTGTACCCCAG
>JBJTKE010000121.1:0-2482 GCA_046096285.1 Chloroflexota bacterium | reverse complement strand
GGCACCGTTGGAAACGTACAACATCTACATGGACGAGAGCCCGGTCGGCGTGGACACCGACGGCGGCGAGGGCTGGTCGGTCGAGTTCCGGGTCATGCCCAACGGGATCGACGACGGGGATCCCGAGAACAATGCCGTGCTGGCCGGCCTGGACCTGATCGACCTGATCAACCTGCGCGACGCCTTGCAGCAGGAAATCGACAACTTCGCCCTTTCCGCGCTGGAAGAGATGGCGACCCAGGCCGCGGACGACGAGATCATGCCGTAGGTCGGGGCCCCGCTCCTGCCGCGAGGTGCTGGTAGTAGCCGAGCATCCAGGCCTGCACATCGAACGGGTCCTCCCCCCGGGCGGGCCTGACCGGGGACCATGAGCCGTCGGCCAGCAGTTCGCGGGCGTTCACCGTGTCCCTGAAGTAGGCCGGCAGCACCTCCTCGACGATGTGGCGGCGGATGTCCGCGTCCTCGACCGGGAAGATGACCTCGACCCGACGATCGAGATTGCGCTCCATGAGATCGGCGCTGCCGAGATGGAGTTCGTTCCGGCCGCCGGCGCCGAAGACGAAGATGCGGCTGTGCTCGAGGAAGCGGCCGACCAGCGAGATGACCCGGATGTTCTCGCTCCAGCCCGGCACGCCCGGGCGCAGGCAGCAGGCGCCGCGCACGATGAGGTCGACCTTCACCCCGGCCTGCGACGCCCGGTACAACTGGCGGACCAGGTGCCGGTCCACCAGGGAGTTGACCTTGAAGATCAGCCTGCCGCCGCCGTCCTCGCGGTGGGCGGCGATCTCGCGGTCGATCGCCGCCATCAACCGATCCCGCAGGTGGTGCGGCGCCACCCAGAGGGTGCGGAACTCGTCCTTGATGGCGAAGCCGGTGAGCACGTTGAACAGGTCCGTGGCGTCGCTTCCGAGGTCCTCGCGGGCGGAGAGCATGCCGAGGTCCTCGTAGACCCGCGCCGTGCCCGCGTTGTAATTGCCGGTCGCAAGGTGGACGTAGCGGCGAAGGCCGTCGGCCTCGCGCCGCACCACGAGGGTCACCTTGCAATGGGTCTTGAGGCCGGTCAGGCCGTAGGCGACATGGACGCCGTGCCGCTCCAGTTGCTCGGCCCAGGTGATGTTGTTTTCCTCGTCGAAGCGGGCCTTGAGTTCGACCAGCACGGCCACCTGGGTGTCGTCGTCGCGGGCGGCGACGAGCGCCGGGATCAGCGGGGAGTCGCGGCCGATCCGGTAGAGGGTCTGCTTGATGGCGACGACGTCCGGGTCGGTGGAGGCGGCGCGCACGAAGTCGGCCACCGCCTCGAAGGTCTGGTAGGGATGGTGGACCAGGATGTCGCGCTCGCGGATGGCGGCGAACACGTCGGGCGGTTCGCCGCGCGCGGCGGGGCTGAGTCCGGGCACCGGGGCCGGCACGAACGGAGCGTCCTTGAGGTCGGGCCGGTCGATCGCGGCGAGTTCGAAGAGATCTTCCATCGCCAGCGGACCGTCGACGACGTAGAGGTCGCTGTCGTCGGCGTAGAGGTGCTCGACCAGCCAGTCGCGGATTCCGGCGGGCATGGAGCGGTCGGTCATCAACCGCACGACGCGGCCGAAGGCGCGCTGCGCGATCGATTCGCGCATGGAGATCATCAGGTCGCCCTCGTCGTCGTCGTCGTGCTCGTCGAGGGTGATGTCCGAGTCCCGGGTGACGTGGAACGGATGGGACTCGATGATCTCCGCGCCGAGGAACAGACGGTCGAGGTGGGCCGCGACCACCTGCTCCAGCCAGGTGAAGCGCAGCGGCCCGGGTTGCCCGTCCTCGCCGGAATCGGGCACGGGCAGGAGACGCGGCAGGGTGGCGGGGATCTTGATCCGGGCGAAGCGCGGGCCTGCCGGCAGGTGCATGCTGACGATCAGGTTGAGGCTGCGGTTGGAGACATGGGGGAAGCGGCGGCCGCGATCGATCGCCTGCGGCGTCAAGATCGGGAAGATGTCGCGCACGAAGCGGTCGCCGAGGAGCGCGCGGGCGCGCGCGTCGAGCTGGTCGTGCGCAACGATCTCGATGCCGGCGGCCGCCAGCGCCGGGGTGAGCTCGGTTCGCCACAACGTCGCCTGATCGTCCATCAGCGTCTGCGAGAGCGCGCGGATGGCGGCCAGTTGCTCGGCCGGGGTGCGGCCGTCGGGACCGGGTTCGCCAATGCCGGCCGCGATCTTCCGCTTCACGCCGGCAACGCGGATCATGTAGAATTCGTTGAGGTTGGACGAGAAGATGGCCGCGAACCGGATGCGCTCCAGCAGCGGCGCGGCGGCGTCCTGCCCCTCCTCCAGCACCCTGCGGTTGAACTCGAGCCAGCTCAATTCGCGGTTGATGAACATCCCGGGCGGCACCAGCGGATGGCCGTCGGCGGCTTCGCGGAATTCCGGGATGGACTGAGACGGTTGGGCGCCGTTCACGATCCTGCCTCCCTGACGCCGCGCTCCTGATCCGGCGGCCGGGCGCCGGTCGC
>JBJTKE010000120.1:0-2375 GCA_046096285.1 Chloroflexota bacterium | reverse complement strand
GAGAACGAGACGTCCCGCACCTGCGAGCCGCGGTTGAGATGGTCGACGCGAAGCAGTTCGTCGCCGGGCGTCGTGGCGACCTTCGGGAAGAGTTGGTCGACGCCGCGGCCGACCATCATCCTGATGAGGTCGGGGATGGGGGTCTCGCGGGCTGGAACGACGCCGACGAGGCGGCCGTCCCGGAACACGGTGACCCGGTCGGCGATCTGGGCCAGTTCCTCGAGGCGATGGGAGATGTAGAGCACCGACACGCCCTGCTCCCGGAGCTGGCGGAGGATGCGGAACAGTTCGCCGATTTCGGCCTGCGTCAGGCTGCTGGTCGGCTCGTCGAGGATGAGCAGCTTCGGCTGCCACGAAAGGGCACGGGCGATCTCGACGAGTTGCTTCTGCGCGGTCGAGAGCCGGCGCACCGGAGCGCGCGGGCGGAGCGGGAGGTGCAGGCGGCCGAGCAGGGCCGAGGCATCGGCGTAGAGGCGTGGCCAGTCGATCAGGCCGCCGGGGCGCATGGGCTCGCGGCCGAGGTAGATGTTGCGGGCGACGTCGAGGGCGGGAATCAGGTTCAGTTCCTGGTGCACCATGGAGATGCCGAGCGCCTGCGCCTCAAGCGGGGACCCGAGGCGGACCTGCTGACCGCCGATCTCGATGGAGCCCTCGTCCGGCTGCACGATGCCGAACAGGATCTTCATCAGGGTGCTCTTGCCGGCGCCATTTTCCCCGATCAGGGCGTGGATTTCGCCGCGCTCGACCCCGATGGAGACCTCCTGCAAGGCCTGGACGCCGGGGTAGGCTTTTGAAATACCCGAGGCGCGGAGGGTGATCGGGAAATCGGCGGGTGCAGGCATGCGAGACCCCCCGGCGAGGCTTCATTCATCGCTGTTGCTGGGCTCAGTGTAGCAAAGCCTTCAACCACGGGCGTCTCTGCCGCCTATCCACATGCGGAATCCCATCCCGGCATTGTAGAGCCGCTGCGCAACCGGCTAGAATGCGCTGCCGGGGGTCTCGCCGAGAGCCCCGTCCCACGACGGTGAACCGTCCACTCAACGCGATTCCGCCGGCATGCAGCGGCCTTTCCCCGGCGCGGCTCGCGCGCGGCCGCAACGTGAAAGATCGAGACGCAGCGCATGACGACCCGCCCCACCTCGAAGAAGGCTTCGCCCGAGGCGCAGCCGGCAGCCGACGAGACCATCCAGGAAGGAGCGGCGGAAGCAGCGCCAGCGGCGAAACCGAAGCCGCCGGTGGCCCGGCGAACCCGCTCCGGGTCGCGGACCCGCAAGCCCGCCCCGATGCTGCTGCCGGTCCTGGTGGTTGAGGAGACGCTGCTGCTCCCGCACAGGTCCATCCCGTTCCCGGTGGAGGACGAGGAGGCCGCACTGGCGCTCGACCGCGCGTCGCGGATGGAGCCGCGGCTGGTGCTGGTGCTGACCGAGCGCCCGGTATACGTGGATGGCGACCGGCCTGCGGATGAGGACGGCCTGCGACAGTTGCTCTCCGACGTGATCGCCGCGGAGGATCCCGACCACGTGCCCGGGCCGTCGCGCGGCCCGGAGTGGGTGCCCGATCACGAGTTGCCGCACCAGGAGTACGAGCTCTGTCCGGTGGGGGTGATCGCCGAGGTCGGGCAGCGCATCTCGCGGCCCGGGGGGCAGTCGCACGTGATCCTGCAGGGGATGGCCCGCGGCCTGGTGACCGAACTCGTGCAGCAGGAGCCGTACCTGGTGGCGCGGGTCACGCGCCATGACGATCCAGTGGTGACCACCAAGGCCGCCGAGGCGGCGATGACGGCGGTGCTCGAGCAGGTCGAGAGTTACATCAGCATGCTCCCGAATGTGCCGGAGGAGGTGCTGACGATGATCCGGGGGGTCGACGAGCCGGGATGGCTGGCCGACCTCATCGCGTTCTCGCCGGAGTTCACCTCCGAGCAGCGGCAGGAACTGCTGGAAGCGCTGGAGCCGATCGAGCGGCTGCACCTGTTGAGCGTGATGGTGCAGAAGCGGCTCGACGTGCTCAATTTTCGGCAGCAGATCCAGTCCGAGGCGCAGGCCGGGATGGACAAGCAGCAGCGGGAGTACTACCTCCGGGAGCAACTGCGCGCGATCCAGAAGGAACTGGGCGAGGGCAGCTCGGAGGCGATGGCCGCCAGCGAGATGCGCGAGAAGATCGAAGCCGCCGGGATGCCGGAGGAGGTGAAGGCGAAGGCGCTGGTGCAGGCCGAGCGGCTGGAGCAGCAGCACCCATTCTCGCCGGAAATCAGCATCATCCGGGGGTACCTCGAGTGGCTCACCGAGCTGCCGTGGGCGGTCGAGACCGAAGACCGGCTCGATCTCGCGGAGGCGGCCGCGGTGCTGGAGGCGGATCACTACGGGCTGGAGAAGGTC
>JBJTKE010000119.1:0-4451 GCA_046096285.1 Chloroflexota bacterium | reverse complement strand
ACTTCGAGGTGGTCGCCTAGGTGCCCGGCGTTTCCCCGGCTGACGTCGAAATCACCGTGATCGGCGACCGGTTGCGGATCAGGGGGGAACTTCGCGACGACGCCGAGCAACGCGACCCCGATAGCCGCTGGATCCTGCGCGAGCGGCGTTTCGGCGCCTTCGAGCGCTCGGTGTCGCTGCCGGCCGCGGTCAAGCCGGAATCGGCATCCGCCGAGTTTCGCGACGGCGTGCTGACCATCACCCTGCCGAAGGCCGACGAGGCGCGGCCGCGCTCCATCCCGGTGAAGGGCGGGGGCGTGAAGGGCATCTCCACCGGCGGGGCCGAATAGCGGTTCCACTGGCAGGCGCCGGGCCGCCGCTGGCGGCGTCAGGACTCCGGGGCCGGATTTGCGGTGAATCGATCTCCTCCGGGGAACGGCCTATCTCCCGCCACGCGGGGGAGGGCCGGTTCTCCGGGGGATTTTTCTGGCGTGACCGGCGCCGGGCCAATCTCCCCGGATGCTGCGCCGGACCGGGCCAGCGGAACGCCTCAGGCGCCCGGGGCCGCCGCGGCTCCTTCAGCCTCGATCACGGCGGGCGGAACGCCTTCCCTACCCTTGCAGGCCACGAACACGGCGGCGGCGCCTGCCTGCAGGAGGGTGTCGCCGATGCGCGCCGCATGCCCCGGCGCGGTGATCCCGAGCACGACCCGATCCGCGGCGTCGCGGTCAACGTCCGGCGGCACGGGCAGGCCGGCGCGCTGCAGTTGCCCGGCAAGCGCTCCGCGTCCGGGATCGAACACGCGCGCCATCGGACCGAACCCTCGCCCGTGAACGACGGCCAGCACCGACGGCAACCGTTCGCGGGCGACGATGGCGAGGGCAGTGTCCCCGAGTTGTTTCCGGGCGACGCGCTCCATGTCCGCTCCATGACCGGAAGTCACAAGGCGGGCATTATGCGCGAAACACGTCCTCCGCGCCCACGCACAGCCGGGCGGGCCCGGTATCACGCCGTGCGGACAATTTTCGGGGGCGGCATGGTCGCAGGGGAAGTCCCGTTACCCCGGCAAACAGGAAATTGCCCCGCCTGCGGGCAGGCGGGGCGTCGCGCCCGGACCTGCGGGCGTCAGATGCCTCCGCGCTTGATCGCCGCGCGGATGCGGCGCACGCCGCCGAGGGCCCGGGACCGAGCGGGTCGCGCCTGAACGTCCGCAGGCTCGGCCCGCTCGGACATTGACTCGGCCGGCCTGTCGACGGGGACACTCCTGACGACCGGCTGCTGGCCGGACGTCTGGATGTAGTAGCGAACGGGCTTCTGCATGGGTTCACCGCCCTCCGCCGCCGGTCTCGGCGGCACCATCCCCGGCTTCCCGGGGACCGGCGGGAACCTCTCGCTAGCGGAGAAGGGCCTGCGGTCCGGCGAGCGCCGGGGCAGCAAACTGTCGGGAACTGGTACTACTGCCAGCGTCCAACGAGTCTCCCTTCACAGGACCGTGTGCGATGGCCCTCGGGCCCTGGCCGCGCGCGCGGATCGCACCTGCGCGGGCCGCCCGAAGCAAACCCCACGCACGGCGGGATTCTAGCGATTGCGGGGCATCCGGTCAACCGGGGGACCCACGTTTGCGTGCTATACTGACGCAACGGGCTCTCACGCCCACCGGCGGTTACCAGGTTGCCCCCCGCGCACATCAGGGACTCCTGCCGAAGCTCGCCTTCCAGGGCAGCGAACCACGCGTTCGCCAGTTGCCGGAGGACCGACCTTGATCCGTCCGCTCTCGGCCCTCCTCGGTTTCTTCAGCCGCGACCTCGGCATCGATCTCGGCACCGCGAACACGTTGGTGTACGTCCGCGGCAAGGGGATCGTCATCTCCGAGCCGAGCGTGGTCGCCATCGACACCCGGACCCGCCGGGCGTTCGGCGTCGGCGCCGAGGCCAAGGCGATGGTCGGCAAGACCCCCGAGTCGATCATCGCGGTGCGCCCCTTGAAGGACGGCGTGATCGCCGACTTCGACACCGTTGAGATGATGCTCCACTACTTCATTCGCAAGGTGCACACCCAGCGGCTCATGGCGCCCCACCCCCGCGTCGTCATCGGCATCCCCTCCGGCGTGACCGAGGTCGAGAAGCGCGCGGCGAAGGACGCCGCCCTCTCCGCCGGGGCCCGCGAGGCCTATACCATCGAGGAACCGATGGCCGCGGCCATCGGCGCGGGCCTGCCGATCAACGAACCGGTTGGCAGCATGATCGTGGACATCGGCGGCGGCACCACCGAGGTTGCGGTGATCTCCCTCGGCGGCGTGGTGGTGAACCACTCGATCCGGGTCGCCGGCGACGAAGTCGACGACGCCATCGTGCAGTACGCCCGCCGCGATCACAACCTCGTCATCGGCGAGCGCACCGCGGAAAACTCCAAGATGGCCGCCGGGTCGGCCTACCCGCTCGACGAGGAAATTCGCGTCACGCTGCGGGGCCGGGATCTGCTCACCGGGCTGCCGAAGTCGGTCGAGGTCTCCTCGGTCGAGTTGCGCGACGCCATTTCACAGCCGGTCAACACCATCGTGGAACTGATCAAGACCTCCATCGAGGAGACCCCGCCCGAACTCGTGGCCGACATCATGGAGCAGGGCATCACCCTTGCTGGCGGCGGCGCCCTGCTGCTGGGGCTGGACAAGCGCCTGCAGACCGAACTCAAGATGCCGGTGTACCGCGCCGACGACCCGCTTACGTGTGTCGCGCGGGGGACCGGGCGTGTCGCCGAGGCGCTGCACCTGTACCAGCGGGCCCTCGCCACCGGGTCCGAAATCCGCCGCCAGCGCGCGGTCGACTGATTCCGCCAGTCGGCCGCCATGCCCGGTTTTCACCCCTCCGCGACCTTCATGCGTGCTAAGATCCTGGGCCACGGAGGGTCTCTGCGCCCCCGTTCGTCGCGCCGCGCCGGCCTGGGCCGGAACCCCGAGGGAGCCGCGTGACCGCACTCTCCACCCGGCAGACGATCGCCCTGGTGCTCATGTTCGTGGCGACCAGTCTCACGTTCATCCAACTCGACAACCGCCGCGCCCTCGATCCGATCAAGACCGCGATCGAGGCTGTGGTTTCCCCGGTCACGCGCACCGTCGATTCGGCCAGCGACCGCGGCGGAGACAGCGCGCTCGAGCGGGAACTCGCCGTCGTGAAAGCGGAGCGCGACCGTGCACTGGCCGAGAACGCGGAATTGAAAGCCGGCCAGCGGGAGATGGAGCAACTGCGGCTTCAGGCCCGCCTCCAGCAGGAAAAGCCCGCGTGGAAGATGCTCCAGGCGCGCGTCGTCGGTTCCGACCCCACCGGCCAGCAGTTGTTCATGACGATCGACAAGGGCTCGCGTGACGGGATCGAGGAGGGCATGGCCGTTGTGGCGCAGGGCCCGAACTACGTCGGCCAGGTGTCGCAGGTGTGGGACCGCACCGCGAAGGTGATGCTCATCATCGACTCCTCCCAGACCGTCGGCGCGACCCTTGAAGGGGGCGCGGACGGGGTGGTCTACGGCCTGTCCCGGCGCGGCGGCTGGCTCGACATGCGCCATCTTGACCGGGATGAGGTCATCGCCCCCGGCGAACTCGTGCTCACCAACGACAGCCCATCCCTGCGCACCTCACGCGTTCCCGGCGGTCTGATCATCGGCCGGGCCGACACCGCCCAGACCACCCGCGATCCGCAGGCCGACTCGCAGACCGTGCAGGTCGTCCCGCAGGTGAACTACGAGAAACTGCAGGTCGTCACCGTCGTGCTGACCGATGGCAAGTGACGGGTCTGGCGGCGTCGATCTCCGGTTGGCCGCCGCCCTCGCGGCCGCCAAATCCAGCGGCGCCGTGATCCGCAGGCTGGGACGCGGCGGGCGATCCGCCTCTCCCGGCCAGATCGCCGACCGCATCGATCCCGGGCTGCTCGGCAAGGTCGCCGGCCGGTTGCCGCAAGGCGCCATCGTGGTCGCCGGCACCAACGGCAAGACCACCACCTCGCGCATGATCGCGGACATCCTCGAGGCAAGCGGCCGGATCGTCGCCCACAACCGCTCCGGGTCCAACCTGGTCCGCGGCGTGGCGAGCGCCTTTGCCGAGCGGTCAAGCCTGCTCGGCAACCCGCGGGCGGACTGCGCGGTGATCGAGAGCGACGAGGCGGCCCTGCCCGACATCCTGCGGCAGGTTCGGCCGCGCGTGCTGGTGCTCAACAACCTGTTCCGGGATCAACTCGACCGCTACGGCGAACTCGCCGCCATCGCCGGCAAGTGGGCGCCCGCCCTGCGGGCCCTCGACGCCCGGGCGATCGTCGTGGCCAACGGCGACGACCCCATGCTGGCGGCCCTGACCGAGGACCTCGCCGCCCGCCGCGTCCTCTTAGGCCTCGACGACGCGAACCCCGCCTACCAACTCGAACGCCTGCCCCACGCCGTCGACTCCGCCACCTGCCGCTCCTGTGGCGCCGACCTCGTCTACGACG
>JBJTKE010000118.1:0-2931 GCA_046096285.1 Chloroflexota bacterium | reverse complement strand
GGCGACACACCCGTCGTCACGCCAGGCGGCACGGTCGACATCGGGACGCTCGTTCGCAGCCGATACGATGGGCCGGTGCTTGCCTGTGACCTGAGGAACGGGAAACCGGTCTGGCGAACGGTGCTCGCCACGAGGGAGTCGACCCCGGATGACCTCATCCGGGTCCGGTTCGCATCGGGACAGGCCCTCACGATCACCCCGGAGCACCTCGTCTTCGTGGCGGGAGACGGGTGGGTCGCGGCGGGACGGCTGCAACCGGGAGATCGTGTTCGTCGGGTTGACCTGGGCGAGGCGTGGGGGCGTCGTTCTCCGGGCTGCCCGCGGGGATCGGACGCGACGATCCGGAGCGCCGGCGTGCTGCCCGGAGACGCGCCGTTGCCGTGCGCTGGCGGCGGCCCGGCGGGCCAGGTGCTGCCGGATCCGCGGGACAGGGGAGAGGTTCGTCGAGGTGGTCTGGAACGGGAGCGCGGTGCGCCGGTCGAGGCTGGAGATCGACCACCTCGACGGGGAGACCGCAGACAACGCGATGGAGGGGCTCGTCTCGCTGCGCGGGAGGCGCCGTGTCCACCACAGGCCGGCGTCGACACCGTGGCCGGCGTTGAACTGTGCGGCGTGGAGCCCGTGTTCGATCTCCAGGTCGAGGGCGTCGCGAACTTCTTCGCCAGCGGCGTGCTGGTCCACAACTGCCTGATCGTGGACGACCCGGTCAAGAACGCGGAGGAGGCGGCCAGCGCGCTGGTGCGGGAGAACACGTGGTCGTGGTTCACGAGCACGGCCTACACGCGGCTGGAGCCCGGCGGCCGGGTGGTGGTGATCGGCACCCGGTGGAACGAGGACGACCTGATCGGGCGGGCGCTGGCCCAGGGCGGCTGGGAGCACCTGGACATGCCCGCGATCGACGAGGAGGGGGTGGCGCTCTGGCCCGAGCGGTTCGACCTGGCGGCGCTGGAGGACATCCGGGAGACGCTGGGGAGCCGGATGTTCGAGGCGCTCTACCAGCAGCGGCCGGGACCCGCGGAGGGGGCGATCTGGCGCCGCGAGTGGTGGAAGCGGTACGGGGCTGCGCCGCGGCTGCGGCGGGTGGAACTGTTCGTGGATTCGGCCTTCAAGGAGTGGACGGGCTCGGACTGGTCGGTGATCGCGGCCTGGGGGGAGGACGGCCAGGGCTCCTGCTACCTGCTCGACCTGTGGCGGGCGCGGGTGGAGTTCCCCGAGTTGCTGCGGGCGATCCACGACATGCACGCCAGGCACCGCGACGCGGCCCCGGTGGTGCCGGTGGTGATCGAGGACCGGGCGAGCGGGCAGAGCGCGCTGCAGGTGCTGGGGCGGCCGATGCCGGACGGGGAGTGGGGGACGCTGCCGGCGCTGCCGGTGGCGCCGTTCGCGGTGCGGGCCAGCAAGGTGAGCCGGTCCGAGACGGTGTCGCCGCTGGCGGAGGCGGGGCGGGTCTTCCTGCCGGCGGACGCGCCGTGGGTCGGGGAATTCATCGAGGAGCACGCGGTCTTCCCGGCGGGCAGGCACGACGACATGGTGGACACCACCGCGATGGCGCTGCACCGGCTGCGCCGGAAGAAGGCGTCGGTGGGCTGGTTGTAGGGAGACCGCGAGCGGAGGATGAGTGATCCGGACGGGAGGTGGACGATGGGCCGGGAGCGGGGGCAGAAGCGGGGCAACCGGGCGGGAACGGAGGACGACTGGCCGGTCCTCGAACGCTATGACGGTCTTGCGCAGGGCGACCTGGTGGTCGCGCGGGCGAACGACGTGGAGATCCCCGGCGGCGCCCGCGGGGTGGTGCTGCGGAGGGTGGAGGAGACGGGCAACTGGCTGGTGCGGTTCGACCTCGATGATGGCGAGCGGCTCGTGGCGCTTTGTCCCTGGCAGTTGCGGCCGGAGGCGGCAACGAACGCGTCGAGGCGGCGCCGCCGGATCGGGGAGGGGGAGCAAGCGGGGCGGATGGCCGAGCACCGGTTGCGGGAGCGCGCGATCGGGGGCGACCGCGGCCACCACGGGCAGCGGCGGCGGGAGACCGGGGAATCCGGCGCCAGACGGTGCGGCCGGTGCGGAGAGGAGCTTTCGCCGCCGGAGTTCCACCTCCGGCGGCAGGAGAGCGGGAACGTGGGGTACCAGGCGCATTGCCGGGAGTGCGACACGGTCTGGCGCCGTGAGCGGCGAGCCGCCCGGCGGGATCCCGCATGAAGCATGCCGATAGCGGTGCGGGAATCGGCGGCCTGCCGCGGCCGCGACCCTGACGCGGATGGCAGTACGGGGTGGCGGCGCTGTGCCTGCGGGCGAGGGACCGGACCGGGCGCCGGCGCTGTGCCTGCGGGCGCACGGGAACGCGATGGCGCCGCAGATGACGTACGCGATCTTCCCGGCCATCCGGGAAGCGATGGAGGACCGTGAATGGACGACGGAATCCCCGGCCTCGACGGTTGCCGGGCGCGGATGACGCGGCGTGCGGTGGCGCTGGCCCGGCGCCAGGCCCGGTGCGGGGAACGGTGAGGGAGGAATGATGGCGATGGAGTCGGAGGACGCCCTTGCGTGGGCGGTGGGGGCCTTTCTGGGGGACGGCCGGACGGCGGCCTACGCGACGTTGCGGGAGTACTACGACGGGGCGGAGAGCCGCCGCTTCGCCTCCCCGAAGTATGCGGCGGTGGCGAACCGGATCATGGCGGACCTGGTCTACAACCGGGTGGCGGGGGTGGTGGAGGCGCACGCCGACCGGCTGCAGGTGCAGGGGTTCGCCTCGGACCGCAACCCCGAGGCGGGTGCGGCGGCGGCGGAGTTGTGGGACGTCAACCAGATGGCGGTGCGGGCGGACGAGGTGCACCGGGACGCGGCGTTGTACGGGGACGCCTACGTGCTGGTGTGGCCGGAGGGGGCGGACGCGGGGGATCCGACGCCGCGGCTGTGGCCGCAGCGGCCGGCGGC
>JBJTKE010000117.1:0-2697 GCA_046096285.1 Chloroflexota bacterium | reverse complement strand
CCCCGCCGCGCCCCCCCCCCTCCCGCAGGCGATGGACCAGCACCGCCCCCCCGCCCGCTACGACCCCCCCGATCACCGCCTCCGCGCGGCCATCCCGGCGATGGGCGAGGCGAAGCCCGGCCACGAGATCCTCGGCCGCATCGCCCGGCGCATGGGCTACATGGTCCCCGAGCGCCACGCCGCCCAGCTCATGACCGACATCGCCAGGCTCGTCCCCGGCTACGGCGGCATCAGCTACGCCCGCCTGGAGCGCGGCGGCATCACCGTTCCCTCCGGCCACTACGCCGACGGCGGCACGCCGATCCTGGCCCCCGGCGCACCCGGCATGGCCGGGCTCGCCCCCTCGCACACCGGCTCCCGCCGCTAGCGGACCGAAAGGAAGCACGACGCATGTTCGACGAGGTCAAGGGCTTCGGGGTCACGCACAAGCGGCTGGTCGCCCCGAACATCACCATCAGCTACCCCGAGGAAAAGCGCCCGATGGCCCCGCGCTACCGCGGCCTGCCCTCGCTCCGAACCGACCCGGACACCGGCGAGGCGCTCTGCGTGGCCTGCGGCCTGTGCGCCCGCATCTGCCCCACCTCCTGCCTGGAAATGCACGTGATCCCCTCCGAGGAGGGCGACCGTGAACTGGGCGAGTTCATCCTCCGGGCGGGCCGCTGCATGTTCTGCGGGCTGTGCTCCCAGGTCTGCCCGGTCGACGCCATCACCATGAGCGAGGAATACGAACTCGCCACCATGACCCGCGACGGGCTCATCTACACCAAGGCGGAACTCTCGGCCATTGGCCGGCAGAACGCCTCCTGGTGGGAAGATGGGTCCGGGAAGTTCGGCGGCGTTCCCGAAGCATGGTCCGGCAGCCGGCAGGGGGACGCCCTGATCGGCCGGTAGCGGCCGCCGCGTTGCCCGCCATCCCCCCGCGGACACTGGACTGATGGCCGTCAGGTGCGCGCTGCCGGTCGCAGTGCCGCAAAATGTGGACCTCCGGCGCATGGCCCGCCCTCGTTACAGGCTGGTATCGTTCGGCGGGTGTACTTCGCGGGGCCCATCAGGCGGTCGTCGCCTGGAATCTGCCCGCAGGGGGTTTGGCAACGCCATGAAGTGGCTCTCCGCCAATCGTCGAAGCTTGCCGGTGTCCCGGCGCGCCGGGCGGCTCATGGCCGCATCGGCGCTTTCAATGCTCGTGCTGCTCGCCGGGAACGTTCCGGCTCCGGCCCGGGAGCGGATCGCGCCGGGGTTCAAGGCGGTCACCACCTTCTCCAACCCCGCCTCGCAGATCATTCTCGACGGGGCCCAGGTCAGTCCGGTTTCGACGATCGATATCCCGCAGTCGGTCAAGGGCTACGTGGTGGACGTCGACGTCAAACTCCGGGCCCTGAACCATGAAAGCCCCGACGACCTCGCCATCATGCTCGTCGGTCCCCGGGGCCAGGCCGTGGTGATCATGGGCGACGCCGGCAACGCCGACACCATCATCAACACCTACCTCACGTTCGACGACGAGGCGTCGAGCCAATTGCCGAACCCAGGCCAGATTCTCTCCGGAACCTACAGGCCCAGCAACTTCATCCCGTCGCCGAGCAACGTCTTCACCAGCGGAGCGCCGGTTCCAAACTCCCCGACGCTGGCCGGCTTCGATGGAACCGACCCGAGGGGCACGTGGCGCCTCTACCTCCTCGACGACGCAATCAACAGCGCCGATGGGGAACTCGCCCTCGGCTGGGAGATCGTCGTCACCACCACCAACACCAAACCCCGCGCCCGGAACGAGAAATACCGCACCCAGGAGAACACGAAGCTCGAGGTCAAGCGCAAGGACGGCCTGCTCAAGAACGCCACCGACGCCGACGGCGCGCGCACGATCAAGGTCGAGTCCCGCGGCAAGCAACGCGACGGCAAGGGCGCCATCAAGATCTACCGCGACGGCTCCTTCTACTTCCGTCCGAAAAAGAACTTCACCGGCAAGGCGACCTACCCCTACACGATCATCGATGACCAGGGGAAGACCGACTCCGCCAAGGTGATCATCAACGTCGACAGGAAGAAGTAGGCCGGCCCGCCCCCTGCCCGGGAGTGCGGCCGCATCGGCGAGCCCCGTGCCGAGGCCGGCACGGGGCTCCTGCCGTATCATTCCCGGCGTGTTCCGCAGTTCGCAGGGCCCGCCCGGGCCGGGGAGACGTCGATCATGGCGACGACCGTCCAGAAGGCAGCCGCGTCGGTGGCCGCCGCGAAGCGCTATCCCATCTACCTTGCCGGCGAGTGGGTCGAATCCAACGATCCCCTCGTGGTGACCAACCCCTACGACGGCTCCGTCGTCGGCGTCACCTTCAATGCCACCGAGGCGCAACTCGAGCGCGCCATCGCCGCCGCCGAGGCCGCCCAGCACGTCATGTCCCGGATGCCCGTCTTCGAACGGGTCGAATTGCTCAAGGCGCTCGCCGGCCAGCTTCGCGCCCGCCGCGACGAAGTGGCCCGGATGATCGCGACCGAGGCCGGCAAGCCGATCCGCGACGCAGAGATCGAGACCGACCGCGGCGCGTTCGTCCTCGAAACCGCCGCCGAGGAGGCCAAGCGGATCGAGGGCGAGGTCATGCAACTCGACCTGATGGCCAGCAGCAAGGGCCGGATGGGCATCGTCAAGCGGTTCGGGGTGGGGCCGGTCGCCGGCATTTCCCCGTTCAACTTCCCGCTCAACCT
>JBJTKE010000116.1:0-2798 GCA_046096285.1 Chloroflexota bacterium | reverse complement strand
CGGGGCCGGCGATGAGGCGCCCTCCACCAATTCCCCCGGCAATTCGTGACGCATTTGCCCCCAATTACTGACGGGGAAATGCCGTAGGCAACCCCGCTCCTGTTCCCTAGAGTGTCAGCACGTCACCCCGCCGGCCGCCCGGCCGCGCCCGGACCGGGGTCCCCGCGCACGGCCGTGTCCCCCTGGGCCACGCGCGGTCGGACCCCGGTCCGGACGCGGGCGCGTCCGATTCGTGGCGGCGAAGCACGGCCTTCGCCGGACGGGACAGTCTTCAGGGAGGGTCACATGGACCAGTCATCGTTCGACCGCGTCGCCCGCCTGCTCGGCGGCGCGGCATCCCGCCGGGCCGGCCTCCAGGCTGCCCTCGGCGGTCTGCTCGGCCTCGGCGCGCTCGACGCCGACGCGAAGGGCGGCAAGGACAACGGCAAGGCCAAGGACAAGGCCAAGGCCAAGCAGCGCGGCAAGGACCGCGACCGCCGCCCGGCGCCCGAAGGCCCCTGCGGCAACGGCTCCCGCAAGGACAACGCCTGCCTCAAGGCTAGCGAATGCTGCACCGGCCTCTGCAACACCAAGCGCGCGAAGAAGAACACCGACGGCAAGGGCCGCTGCCGCTGCATCCAGCGCGGCCGCTCCTGCGCCGAGGACCGCAACTGCTGCAACACCCTCCAGTGCAAGGACGGCGTCTGCGGCGGCAAGCCCCCGGCGCCCCAGCCGCCAACCCCCGAAAACCTGCCGGTCCCCACCAGCGAGCCATGCCGCCCCAGCAAGGACACCTGCGCCGACCCCGAAGCCTCCTGCACGGTGTATGACTCGGGCTCCCCGGCAGGCACCTTCTGCCTTATCCCCTTCAAGGGCGCCTGCCAGCAGAGTGCGGACTGCCAGAACGGCTCCTGCTCGCTTGGCGTCTGCGTCACCTGCTCCTGCTCCGGCTGCCCCACCGAAACCTGCTCGCCGGATGTCTGCGCGACCTGCACCAACACCACCGTCCAGGCCGCCATCACCGCCGCCTCCCCCGGCGACATCATCCGCATTGCGCCCGGCACCTACAGCGAAGACCTCACCATTGACAAGAAACTCACCCTGGTCGGCTGCCCCGGCGGCGAGGTAATTCTCAGGAACGCCACCCAGGACACCCGCACCATCACCATCTCCGACAACGTTTCCCCGCTGGAACTGGTCGACATCGTCATCGAGGGCAACAACGACGTCGCCAACTCCATCGGCGGCGGCGGCATCGTGTCCTTCGGCGACGTCACCCTCTGCCGCTTCACCGTCATCCGCAACTGCGCCACCAACACCTCCGACTCCTACGGCGGCGGGATTCACATCGATGCCGATACGCTGTCTCCGCTCGTCCCGTACGGCACCCTCCGGGTCTACGACGGATCCCTCATCGAAAACAATCACTCCGACTCCTATGGCGGCGGCGCTGCCGTAGACACCTACTGCGGCTGCTACATCGACCACGACGTCATCTTCCAGAACAACAACGCCGCTGTGGCAGGCGGCGCACTGGCGCTGAACCTGAAGAACCCCGGCTCGATCCGCGGGCGCGCCCAGTTCCTCGGCAACCATGCCGACAGCTACGGCGGAGCCATCCTCATCCAACCCGGCGGCATGTCCATCTCCGGAAACGTCGTGATCCGCGGCAACTCCGCCGATTCCTACGGCGGCGGCATCAGCCACATGCAGTGCACCGCCACCGGCGAGGAGGGACTGGTCATAAGCGGCAACGTCATCATCGACGGCAACACCGCCCAGGCCCACAGCGGCGGCATCTATGGCGGCGAATTCTGTCACCTCCGGATTCGCGACAACGTCAAGATCACCGGCAATACCGCCAGCAACTCCAACGGCGACGCGTATGGCGGCGGCCTGCACACCAGCATCAGCGGGTCGAGCAACTATCGGCCGGCTTACGTGCTCGAGCTCTCCGGGAACGTCGAAATCAGCGGCAACACCGCGGACTCCTACGGCGGGGGCATCGCTGTCTCCACCGGCAAGGTCCTGATCACCGACAATGTCGTTATCGCCAACAACACGGCCAGTTCGCAGGGCGGCGGCATCGATTTCGACGGCGGCCTCATCAACCGCAACGTCCAGATCACCGGAAACTCCGCGTTCAGCGGAGGCGGCATCTACAGCGACACCTACGACCTGGTCATCACCGACAACGTGGTGATCTCCGGCAACACCGGCGGGTTTGGCGGCGCCATTTACTACTGGAAGGGAACGCCAGGCAACGAGATTTCCGGCAATGTCAGGATCACCGGCAACACCGCCGAAGACAGTGGGTCCGGGTCAGGCGGCGCCATCTACCTGAAATCCCAGGTGCTGACCATCAGGGGCTCCGTCGAGATCAGCGGCAACACGTCCGACAAGTATGGCGGCGGCATTAGCCTCAAGGAGCAGAGCAGCCCCGCCGGCCTCACCGTCACCGGCTCGGCAACGATTACCGGCAACACCAGCGTGACTGGCGGCGGCGTCTGGTCCCACGACGCCAGCAACACGCTGACCGTCTCCGGCAGCGCCACGATCACCGGCAACACCCCCGACAACTGCGCCGGCGGCAGCATCAGCTGCTAGCCGCCAGCCCGGATCGCTCCAGCACGGGCCCCCGGCCCGCCCGCCCCTAACCGGCGCGGGCGGGCCCCGTTTCCGCGCCCGGAGCCGCCACCCTCCACCAATTCCCCCGGCAATTCGTGACGCATTTGCCCCCAATTACTGACGGGGAAATGCCGTAGGCAACCCCGCTCCTGTTCCCTAGAGTGTCAGCACGTCACCCCGCCGGCCGCCCG
>JBJTKE010000115.1:0-5983 GCA_046096285.1 Chloroflexota bacterium | reverse complement strand
GGCGACGATCACCTCCGGCCGGAACCGGATGCTCGGCGAGCGGATCGGGGCCGGGGAACCGGGACCGCAGGCGGCGGCGGCCCTGCGCGAGGCCGGCATCACGGTGGAGGGGTACGACGCGCTGGGGTACGGGCGGCGGCTGGCGCGGTCGCTGGCGGACCCGGCCACCGGGGCCACGCTGCACCTGCCGCTGCTCGAAGCCCTCCATGCGGTGCTGCACGAGGGCGCGCCGGCGGCGGAGACCCTCTGGGCGGCGGTCTGACCCCGGCGGCGAGGATGCGGCCCGGCCGGGGCGCTCGCCGCCCGCCATCCGCGGGCATGCCGGATCGGCGGGCAGCCGCGCTGGACCCGGAGCTAGCGGATGTGGCGGACGTGGCGCGCGGGCCGCGGATGCGCTAGGTTTCGGGCATCACAGGCCGCGCCCAATCCCGGGGATTCACCATGAACCGCATCCTGCCCGCGCTGCTGGCCCTGCTCCTGCTGGCCGTGCCTTCCTCCGCCAGCCTCACCGGCGCGCCGCCTGCCGGCGCGATTGCGATGGCCGCGCCGGCGGCCGCGCCGTTCGACCAGGAAAAGTTCGACGCCATCACCGAACAGATCAACCGCTACTGGCGGCAGACGCTGAAGGACGACGGCTATCGCTACCGGGAGCCGTTCGCCGCGCTGGTGAAGGACCGGATCGATACCGCCTGCGGACGGATCGACCCGTCGGTGGTGGCGGCCTATTGCCCCGGCGATCTGACGATCTACCTCGCCCCGGAGGAGATCGGCAAGATGATCGACGAATACGGCGACTTCGTGCCGGTGGTGGCGGTCGCCCATGAGTGGGGCCATCACATCCAGACGATGCTCGGGGTCGAGGACCAGAAGACGATCAAGATGGAACTGCAGGCCGACTGCCTGGCCGGGGCCGCGCTTGGGGATGCCGCCGCGCAGGGACTGGTCAACAAGGGGGACATCAAGGAGGCGACCACCCTCACCCGCGACGCACTGGGAGACCCGGAGTGGCTGCCGCGCGATTCGGACCAGGCCCACGGCTCCGGCGACCAGCGGGTGCGCAACCTGCTGGCGGGCTACGAGCAGGGCGTGAAGGCCTGCGGGCTCGAGGAGTTGCTGTCGGCGGCGCTGGCGACGCCGACCCCGCCGCCGCCGGAGCCAACGCCGACGCCCGAGCCGACCCCGCCGCCCGCGCCGACGGTCGATCCCAACGTCGCGCCGCCGGTCGATCCGGGCGACCCCGCGGCGCAGCCGGACGGGCGCGGCCGCAAGAACCAGGACGGAGCCGCGGCGCCTGTCGAGGAACCGGCCCCGGCGGAGCCTGCCCCTGCCGAGCCTGCCCCTGTCGAGGTTCCGCCGGTCGAGGAGACGCCGGTCGTGGTGGAGGAGATCCCCGCGGTGGCGGAGATTCCGGCTGCGCCTGCGGAGCCCGTGCCCGCTGAGCCCGTTCCTGCCGAGCCCGCGCCCGCGGAGCCTGCGCCAGAACCCGCGGCCGCCGGGCCGACCGACGGCACGATCCTCACCGGCAGGCTGGTGCTGGACTCGGCGGCGCTGCAACAGGTAGACGGCGCCTGCGCCGGAACCGGGTCGCTGGCGGACATCGCGGCCGGGCTGCCGGTGGTGGTGCAGGACGTCGACGGAAACGACATCGGGCTGGGCGCGCTGGGGCCAGGCGTGCCGAGCGCGGACGGGGCGCACTGCATGTTCCCGTTCGCGGTCGAGGGGCTGCCGCCCTCGCCAGCGTGGAGCGTGCGGCTGGGTGACCGGGACCCGGTGAGCTACGACCGGGGCACGCTGGAGCAGGCCGGGTTCCGGGTGGCGATGCGGCTGGCCGGATAGGCGCGGACGGATGGGGGCGCCCGATTCGGCAGGTGCTCCTGTCCCGGCGCAGGCTGTCACCCCAAACCGTCATGCCGGGACAGGGCAGTTGGTGGATCCGATTCGGTCCCCGGCCCCGCCCTGAACCCCGTCATCCCTGAACAGAGTCGAACCTCCCGGCTGGGCCGGCCACTTGCCCTCACCCCGACCCCTCTCCCCGTGCGAGGGACAGGGTCCTGTTGTCGTGGTTGGGGGGCGAAATGCGGCGGGCCGGTGCACCGCGGGCGGGAGTTGCCGTGGTCGGAGCCGGCCGATCCCGCGATGGTCCGGCCATGAGCCCGGAGCGCGGGAGCGGGATGTTTCGCCTGGGCGGGGCGCCTCGCCCGGGACAGTGGGCGGGTCAGCGGACGCGATTGCTCCGGACCGCGGTGCGCTGGAGGTACTCGCCCGTCGCGTAGTCGAATGCGCCGCCGCAGGTGATGAGGGTCAGCGTGTCCGATCCTGTCGGGCCGACGACGGCGTCCATGTCGATGGTGGCGGCGTCGAACTGCTCGACCCGGTCGACGGCGTAGCGGTAGGTCTGGCCGTCGCCGCCGAGGACCTCGATGGCGTCGCCGGGCTGAAGGGCGGAGATGCCGTAGAAGACGCTGGGGCCGACGTTCCAGTAATCGACATGGCCGGCCATCACGACGTTGCCTCCCGCGCCGAGCCGGCCGAGGTTGTCGTACCAGGCGACGACCCAGGGACCGGTGGGATCGGGCATCTGGCCGTCAGCGACGGTGAGGGCCTCCACGGCGGCGTCGACGCCCGCCTGCTCGATGCGCAGGCCCGTGGGCGCGACGCCTGCTTCCCGCTCCGCCGGGGGATCCGGCCAGGCGAGGGGGCCGGGGCGCCTTCCGCCGTAGGTCGGCGCTTCGCCGCGGCCGGTGGAGACGATGGGCGGGGATTCCCCGGCGGACGTGATGGCGGCGTCGTCCTGGGCGGCGGCGCGGCGGGAGGCGAGGGCGGCCGCCGCGGCGGCGAGGGCGGCGCGGCGCGAAAGCTGGGTGCGACAGGTGGCTGGCATCAGGCATACCCCGGTGGACGTCGCCGGAACGCGGCGGATCCGCGCCTGCATCAGCAACGCGGGAACCGTCCGCATCGTATCACCCGGCGGAAAACGGGCGGCCCGCGGCCGCATTCCGCCGAACCTGAGGCACAGCCCGGATCAGGCCTCGGCGCGGCGGTCGATGAACCGGGCGAGCTGGGCGCGGGAAACCGCGTCGAGCTGGAAGGCGGGGACGCGCTGGCGGTTGCTGGCGAGGATGCCGAGGCGGCGGAACTCCTCCTTGGTGGCGGCGACCGAAAAGTCGATCGACTGCATGGACCAGAGCACGTAGGGGAGGGCGGCGGCGAAAATCTCCTCGGCGCTGTCGCGGTCGCCCGCCTCCCAGCGTTGCTGGATGGCGGCGAACTCGCGGGTGAAGTTGGCGGCGGGCATGGAGCCGGCCGAGCCGCGCTCGAGGGCGTCGAGGATGCTGAGACCGCCCCATCCGCAGAAGACGCCGAGCCGGTCCCCGCAGCGGGCGATGGTCTCGCTGATGACGTGACCCTGGGGGGTGCCCTCGATCTTGATGTAGGCGAGGGTGGGAATGCGGCCGGCCATCCGCTCCCACAGGGCGGCGGTCATGGCGACGCCGGTGAGTTGGGGGGCGTCCTGGACGATGAGCGGGATGGGCGCGGCCTCGCCAATCCGGGCGTAGTACTCGACCAGGTCGTCGGCGCCGGGCTTCACGAAGTAGGGCGGGAGGACCATCAGGGCGTTGGCCCCGAGGCGGGCGGCGCGGGCGGCCCGGTCGGCGGCAGGCTCGGCGCCGGGGCCGTCGGCGGAGGCGACGACCGGCGCCCGGCCGTTGACGACGGCGACGACGCGCTCGATGGCGGCGTCGCGCTCGGCCTCGGTGAGCTTGTAGCCCTCGCTGGCGATGGCGTTGACGGCGACGCCGCTCGCGCCCTCGGCGAGGACCCACTCGACCTGCGGCGCGAAGGCGTCGAGGTCGAGCGCGCCGTCCACCGTGAATGGGGAGACGAGGATCGGGATGCAGCCGTGCAGGCGAGAAGCGGGCGCGGGGTTCATGTCACTCGTCTCCCGAGGTGTCGCGGCGGGGGCGCTTGAGCATGTCCTTCGCGCCGATGGCGGGTCCGAGTTCGGGCGGGTCGGCGGAGGCGTCGCGGCGGGGGCGCTTCATCATCGAGCCGGCGCCCATGCCGGGGGGATCGCCCGCGGCGCGCTCCTCGAGCGCGGGGGCCTGGGCGCGGACGCCCATGCGCTCTCCGGCCTGCTCGCGGCGGGCGCGGCCGCCTTCTCCCTCGCGGCGCTCCCAGCCCTGGGCGAAGAGGGGCAGGAAGTTGGAGACCTGGTACGGGTGCTTCTCGACCTCGGACCAGTTGAGGTCGGTGCCGAGGCCGGGGCCGTCCGGGATCTGGATGTAGCCGTCGATCTGCCGAACCGGGTTGGTGACGATCTCCGATTCCCACTCGACGTTGAACTCGTCGAACAGTTCCTGGACCAGCAGGTTGGGGGTGCAGGCGCCGATCTGGACGCAGACCGCCGTGCTGACCGGGCCCTGCGCCTGGTGGGGGGCAACGACGGCGTAGTTCGCATCGGCCATCGCGCAGACCATGCGGGTGCGGAAGATGCCGCCCATGCAGGAGGGGTCCGGCTGAAGGATGTGGACGCTGTTGTGCTTGAGGAGTTCGGCGAACTGGTGGGTGGTGGTGAAGCTCTCGCCGGCGGAGACGGGAATGGCCAGGCGGCGGGCGACCTCGGCGGTGGCGTCGATCTTGGTGTGGTCGGTCGGTTCCTCGAACCAGGTGGGGTTGAACTCGCGGAGGGCCTCGCCGAACCAGATGGCCTCGTGGACGCTGAAGCGGCGGTGGCCTTCGATCATGATCTGCACGTCTGGGCCGACGGTCTCGCGGACGGCCGCGACGATGTCCAGCGAGAGTTGGCGGTCCGACGGCGTCATGACCCGCCAGGCCGCGCCGAAGGGGTCGAACTTGAGCGCCTGGTAGCCCTTGGCGACTACGCGGGCGGCGTTGGCGGCGAAGGACTCGGGGGTGCGCTCACCGGTGTACCAGCCGTTTGCGTAGGCGCGGAGGGACTGGTGATAGCGGCCGCCGAGAAGGTCGTAGATGGGGCGGCCGGTGACCTTGCCGATGATGTCCCAGCAGGCGATCTCGATTGCCGCCGTCGCGTTCATGTGAATCTGGGCGCCCTCGGAGTAAAGGTCGCGGGTCATCCGCTGGTAGATGGTCTCGACCTGGAAGGGGTCCATCCCCTCGTAGCGGGGGGCCAGTTCGTGGATGGCCGCCTCAACGGTCTTCGCGAAGCCGTTGAGCGTGCCCTCGCCGATGCCGTAGAGGCCGGGGGTGTCGGTGTCCACCCGGACGAAGAGCCAGTTCTTCCACGGGTTGCCGACGATGTAGGTGGTCGCGCGGGTGATCTTCACGGATAGCCCTCCCGGTCGCGGCGATGGGACGTGCCGGGGAGGATGCTACCCGAAAGCGCCGGCACCCGCCGCACCGCCGCGGGGAAGGGGCCGCGCCGGGCGGTTGTCGTCCGCTCCCGGCCCTGGCCCGAGCCATCGCCCCGGCGCCGGTGGCGTGAAGCCGGGTCATCCCCGGGCCAGCGTGCCCGCCGGCCCGGGCCTTTGAAACACACCCGGGATGGTGAAGAGAGGCTGCGAACAAGACCGGGCTGGCACGCCCTTCCGGACAGGCGCCCTTTCCCCCTTCCCTTGCCAGACACCAGACACCAGACACCGGGTACCCGAGGCCCGATGCCCGGTACCCGGTCCCCGATACCCGATGCCCCCGCCTCACCCCCGCCGCTCGATGTCATCCTCCACTACGGCGGGCGTCGGGCCGGGGTGGGCTATGCCGCCGGTACGGGCCGCTGCGCCGGGGTAGAGACCGGGCGCGCCCTCGGGGTCGATGTCCCGCACCAGCACCTCGTCCCCGAAGATGCCGGTGCCGGGCGCGTCCTCGTCCACCGCGGCCAGCACCCCGGCGACCGTCGGCCGCTCGTGGTCGATCGACTCGTAGCGGACCCCCGGACCCGGGGTGTCCGATCCGGCCGCGAGATCGCCCGCGGGCGCGGTCTGCCGGGGGTCCGCTACGAGTCGAT